>JAKAVI010000152.1 GCA_021817355.1 Pseudomonadota bacterium
GATGACAGAAAAAAATGAAGGTCCCACGCGTCGGCATGTGCTCGCCGCGGGCACCGTCGCAGCGGCGGTCGCTCCCATCTCAGGAGGGCTCGTGAAAGCAACGCCAGATACTGTCAGACAGGATCTCGAACGCTATATCGGATTTGGCATCAAAGCTTCCGGGGGAGCAGGCGATAATGCCTGCGGCGCCTGGCTCGAAGCGGAATTGCTGCATCAGGGTTTCAAAATCAATCATCAAAACTTTTCTGTACCATATTTCACGCCAAGCCGCGCGGAACTCGTTCTCGATCATCATACCGTCCCCATTATTCCCCAAGGAATAGTTGTTCAGACCGGTCTGACCGGTGTGACCGGACGCCTGGTTCGTATCGACCCTACCCTTCCGGTCAGCCAGCCCTTGTCCGGAGCGATTGCCCTCATTGATCTGCCTTATTCACGCTGGGTCAGTGCGCTGCAAAAACCGATCCACGATGGAGTTCGCGCTGCCATTGCTCAGGGTGCTCGTGCGGCGATAGTCATCACCAACGGGCCTACTCAAAAGGCGATAGCGCTCAATACCGATGGCACAAAGCCCATGTTTGAGGTTCCAGTGGGGGTGCTGGCACCTGACCAAGCCCTTCCGTTCCTAGCCGGGGCTATGCGTGGCGCCAGCGCTTCCTTCTTCCTCATCGGCGAAGGGGGGCGGCGTGATGCGTTCAATTTTGTGGGGCACCTCGAGCGCGGACAATCCAAATGGATTATAGTCTCAACACCGCGCTCGGGCTGGTTCACCTGTGCGGCGGAGCGCGGTCCGGGTGTCGCCATTTGGCTCGCCCTGGCGCGATGGGCACCGGCCGCCTTCCCCGGCTATAATCTAGCGTTTATCTGCAATAGTGCCCATGAGTACGAATATCTCGGCGCTGACCAGGCTATTCGTGACATCGCCCCTAAACCTGAAATCACAGCTATATGGCTAACGTTGGGTGCAAGCATAGCCGCGCGCGACTGGCAGTCGCTGATTCCACCATTACTTCCACTCCCGAGCGCCGATCCCCAGCGTTACCTCGTTGTAAGTCCTAACGTTCAGAAATTGGCGAAGCGAGCTTTTTCCGGTCAGCCTGGCATTGAGAACCCTTATACAACGGATCGCTTCACAGCGGGCGAACTCACACCCATACATAAGGCAGGCTACAAGACCGTTGCAGGCTTTTTTGGTGCGCATCGCTTTCTTCATACGAAAGAAGACGATGAACGTTGCATAGTCGTGGAGCCCACGCGCAAAGCCATCACGGGATGCCAGATTTTTTTGCAGTCGGTAATCGGTCGAGCGTAAAAATTTGGTCTACTCCCCGACCAACTTCGGGGAAGACTTGAACAATTCACGCGGATTGTTGCGCTGCCTGCACGGGCACTGACGATGGAAGCCATGCGGTACGTAGGAAGTGCCGCGATCACGACACAAAGTTATGGCCCGCCAGCGTTAGGGGATCTATCACCCAAGGTTTTTTGAAACGACGGATGCGTGATTAGGCTAGGAATTAATTCAGAATGTTACAAAAATTAAAATCGATCAGCACGGAATTCAATGCCTACTCTTGGCTCCAGCATTCATTACCCAATCCGTGGAGTTATTGTCCCACAATAAGTAACCTCAATCATTGACCGATAAGACCATGATGGGATCTGAAATCCGCTCAGGAGCGATCTCCTTTTCTAGCGGCAATACAGCCGTACCAATTGCAAAGAACTCAATCACATGCGTCTGCCATCCATGACTTCCCTCATGGATATCGACGCCTACTACCCCTTCGGCCTTTGAAGCAGCGGCTTCGTGCTGCATACGTTCAATGGCGATTTCTCTTGCTTCGTACATCGCCGAAGTAAAATTCTCGAGCTCTACGTTACGTCCAACTGTGGCGAGTCCGGAAAGCATGCCACGGTGAGCTACATGATACACACACGAGCCCATCACCATCTCCACCGGACGATAACCCGCATGCAAAAGCGCCCAGAAGTCCTGACCAGAAAGGTCCGAGGTGAAAGGGCCGCCATCATGTGCACGGAAACCCTTGTGGCCTTCGCCATGAACGACACCGGTACCGATCGCGATGAATTCCAAAAGATGCTGATCCCACTCAAGTCGCTTGATCGTGAGCTTAACGCCAACTATACCATCCGCGCCCATTGCCGTGGCCTCAGCGCGCATGCGCGTCATCGCAAGTTCACGGGCGTGGTACATAGCCTTCGACAGAACGATAAGTTCCTGGTTACGGCTCCAGCTGCCATATTGAATGCCCACATGATAAACGCAGGAGCCAACACAAAGACCAATCGGCTCAAATCCTGCCTTGCGGACAAGCAGAAATTCGTTGACCGAGAAATCCGAGGTAAATACTCCCGTTGGATGAACCGAAGACCTGAGTCCCTTCAGACGCTCGGCAGCGTGGGCAGGAATGGCATCGCTCATAATCAGATTGCTCCTTCGGATTCATTCGAGCTATAGGATTGGTGGTGTCGGCTCGTGCCGGTCAGGGGTGTCCGTCCCGAGTGCAGATCGACGACAATCTTGATGTCATGGGGAAGTGGTATTCCCCGTCGTGCATCCACAGTAGTCGCCACGACAATGTGACGTGCGAGATACTGTGGCGGCTGGTCCTGACGCTCCACCTTAAAGCCCTGGCTAAAATTGAGATGCGCCAGCACCCCGTTGCCCTGCTCCCGTGCATTTCGCCTCAGGTCCTGATGGGCATTATCTCGCACCTCGCTCCACAACGCACTAAGACTGCGTACCTCGATGTTTCCCATCATCATGAGATTACTGGTGCCACGGTTCCAATCACTCAACCAGCGGTAATCAGCGCCAATGGCAATACCCGTAGGAACAACATCCGCCTCCAGTAGCTTAACAAATTCGAAGACTGGAATGGTTGCGACGATCGGATCTTCACTCGCAGCAAGCCCCTCAACATATACCGCAGTACCGATCAGGCTGAAATCCATGCTATCCGGAACCCCGAGCGGGATCGTGCGCATCTTGACGTCAAGCACAGCATTGGCTCCCGCCATATAGGCTTCCCTCTTGAGACGACGCAAGGCGGCGTTCCAACCTTCGGCGTGACCGCGTGTCCAGGAATATCCATAATGGAGCCAGCAGGTGGAACACACAGCTGCTATTGGCCTCAGCCCGTGGGAACGAACGATCATCAGTTCCGCGGGTGTCAGCGTAGCAGCCCAAGGACGTCGGCCGGATCGTGACGCCTGAAGCCGTGCCTGCACAGCTGCGGGCACTTCGTTATAGGGCAAGCAGCGCAGTACATCCTGATGAAAGTTCTCGTCGATGGCGGGCAAATTGTCCTGTTCGCTCATGCTTAACTGACCATGAACTGAGACAGCAATTGGCTGAGACGTTCTGTATGCTCGCTCATTTTGTGCGTCTCCTCAAGCAGCTTTGTGAACCATTCCGCTGGCGGCAGATCTTTAGTATTGAGAACAATGCCTCGCACCACCATGCTCAGTGTGGCCTTAAGTCTGCCACGTTCGATTTCGAGCCCATAGCGGTACTCCCCTAAATCCACGCTCACGCCGACGATCCTGGCATGACGTGAAAAAAGTCCCTTACTTTCCTGAACTGTTACGAGTTCTGGCATCGCCTCCTTTAGACGCAACGCAAATGCACCCAGATTACTTTCAGCATCAGCGCTAAAGCGGCGCAGCCATGCTGCCTCGATGTCAAATCCCGGCCCACTCACTTCTGCACCGCGGCCTTGTTCACGCCCTGCATGCCGGTAACCAGACGATCTCGGATAGCCGCCAGTTTGGCCTCACGCTCGCGATCTCCGGCCGCAACTTCCCGCTCAATTTCCATCACCTCGTGCATCGTGCGAATGGTTTCATCGGCAACCTGCGCAAGAACTTCAATATTACGCGCATCACCACCAAGACTGCGTGCAGCACTTGTTGCGGCATCATGGGCACCTTTAGATGCCAATACCGTTATCTGGCGTGCCACCTCGTCGAGCTTCTCCGATTCCTGTGCGGCACGGGAGATGTCGACCTGGACGGCCGCCTGGCTTGCCACAGCCATCAGACGAGGGATGACAACCAGCATTCCATCGGAAATCTTGAGGATGCGAGTCTCAGCGGCCTTGCGGTTCTGACCGATAATAGGAATCAGCATAGCCGACCCAACAAGGTTCTCCCGCATTTCTGCGATCTTACCCCGAAAGTTGGCAAGTGCAGAACGGAATTCCATTACATCCGCTGCTTCAGCCGCATCGCCAGAGGCCTCCGCCTTCTGACGCAGGGCCTCAAGCTCAGTTTGACCACGATCCAATGCGATCTGTCCAGCAGCAATATAAATCTTGAGCAAATGCAAGCTGTGTCGAATGGCTTCTGCCTGCCGATCCATCAGCTGCACGGCCACAGTTAGATCAGCCTTGATCTTGCGTGCCCGGGCTTGTTCCTGATCCATGAGATCGAGAAATTTCTTTCGGTTCTCCGCAAAACCTTTGAACGCAGAATGAGCGTCCGCAGCAAAGCGCATAAAGCGCCCTACCAATCCCTTGGCTGCAGATCCGCCCCCTTTGGCCTCGGTCTGCAGATCGTCGATGCGCAAAATCTTAACACCATCGATCACGCTTGCCGCGATCTGACCCACTTCACCGGCGTCGCCAAGACGCACGCCTGTCAGCAATTGTCGCGACGCCTGCGCGATCTCAGCCATAGCCCCTTCGCCATGGGCAAGTAGCGTTGCGGTATCACGGAAATTGACTTTTTCGGCCGCCGCCTGCGACGCCGCCAGGTCTTCCGGATTGAGATTGGATATGTCGACGAGACGCTCAGGTTCAGGTTCGGGACCAACGGGCAGCGCCGGGGCCTTGGGCACCGTCACAAGATTTTGGGCCGGAGGTGGCGAAACCTCTAGATTGTCGAACTGAGACAAATCGAGAGGGGCATCCTTGCCGTCTGACATGCGCACTGCTCCATATGGCCCCCTGAATATGCCGCAAGCCCACCTGATTGCAACCGAGTATGTCCCAGACCGTCATTGTATGACAGATATGTCAGATTGGGCCCTATGGTCGGCAAGGCCCGTCCGCGGGTGCCCCCTCCCCCATGGATATCTGCCATCGCAAGGGAGACTAGACCGGAGCCGATTTTCTTCTCCCAGAGTACAGTCTTAATCAGCACCTTGGCATGGCTTCCGATCTACATTCGCATACAGGCGTAGAGCCAGTTCCCCGACGGAAAATCTGGTGTATCCGGGTATCGACGATGATAAGCCGAGACAATTTAGAGGGGACAGAGCGCTATCTCAAGACCAATCACGCGATTGATTGCGCGGTTTGTACGATTGTTGTGTGGGATAAAATCTTGCGTGTCG
>JAKAVI010000033.1 GCA_021817355.1 Pseudomonadota bacterium
CCAAAGGGCAAGCTCACGGAATTGCGGCAAACCCTCGATGCGGCGCTGCCCCAAGTGGCAGGGGCGCCACTGGTCGCCATTTCGGCGCGCACCGGCGAAGGTTTGGAGCGGCTGGGGGCTGCAATCGGAACGGCCGATGCGGCCTGGAATCATCGTGTCACCACGGGCCAGCTGAACCGGTATCTCGAACAGGCTCTTGAGCGCCATCCTCCTCCGGCCGTTCATGGCCGGCGGGTGCGTATCCGCTACGTGACCCAGCCAAAGGCCCGTCCCCCCACGTTCGCCCTGTTTGGTACCCAGCTGAAGGCGTTGCCGGACAGCTATCTGCGCTTTCTTGCCAATGGACTGCGTGAGGCATTTGCCCTCCAGGGAACGCCAATCCGCTTTGTGCTGCGCACGTCCAAGAATCCCTTTGCAGACGGATCCGAATGATGAGCGCGGTGATTGAAGTCGAACATTTGTGCAAGCGCTTCGGCGAGGTGGTAGCGGTCAAGGATGTCACGGTTCGCGTCGAGGCTGGAGACATATTTGCCTTTCTGGGGCCCAATGGGGCCGGCAAGTCGACTACCATCAAGATGCTGACCACCATCCTGCGGCCGAGTTCGGGGCAGATGCGGGTCAATGGCTTTGATCCGGTTACCCAGTCCTACGCGGTACGGCGCTCCTTCGGCATCGTGTTCCAGGATTCGAGTCTTGACGATGATCTGACGGCCTTCGAGAACATGGAGTTTCATGCCATTCTGTACGGGGTCGCGAAGGCAGAGCGGCGGCGACGCATCCACAGCCTGCTGGAGTTCGTCGAACTCCATGATCGCCGCGATAGTCTGGTGCGGGAGTTTTCCGGCGGCATGAAGCGTCGGCTCGAGATTGCTCGCGGACTGCTTCATGAGCCGAAGATCATCTTCCTCGACGAACCTACCCTCGGGCTTGATCCGCAGACACGCAATCACATGTGGTCCTATCTCGAGGATCTCAATGCGCGGCAGGGCACTACGGTGTTCTTCACCACGCACTATATGGAAGAGGCTGAGCGCGTCGCCCGCCATATCGCCATCATCGATCATGGTGCGATCGTAGCCATGGGGACGGTACAGGAACTCTGTGCACAGACCAACAGCCAGTCGCTGGAACAGGCATTTCTCTCGCTCACAGGTCATGACATCCGCGAGGAAGCCAGTGGCGGCCTTGAGCGCATGCGCAATCTGCGCAAGGCCTGGAGGCGCTAGGTATGGGCGCGATCTATGTCATGTGGCTGCGGCAGCTGAAGCGCTTTGGGCGAAGTCCGGCCCGCATCCTGGCGTCGCTGGGACAGCCACTGCTCTTTTTCGTCTCTCTCGGGTTTGGTCTGGGGCGCGTGTTTCAGGCTGCAGGTGCTGGCAATTACCTGAACTTTCTGGCGCCGGGCATCATGGCGATGAGCATAATATTTACCTCGGTGTTTTCGGGTATGGACCTCATCTGGGATCGCCAGTTCGGCTTTCTGAAGGAGACACTGGTTGCACCGGTCAGTCGTGTGGGCATCATGTTCGGACGCGTGCTCGGAGGCTCGACGACCTCGACCTTGCAGGGACTTTTGGTCCTGCTTCTGTCCATCGCGCTCGGCTTTCGGCCGGAGCACTGGTGGGGCGTGGTCGCGGCGATTGGTGCCGGGCTCTGTCTGGCCTTTCTCTTCGCCGCCTTCGGTCTTTTTCTCGGCACCTTGATGCGGGACATGCAGGGTTATCCGCTGATCATGAATTTTGTCGTGATGCCGATGTTTTTCCTGTCCGGCGCGGTGTTCCCGCTGGACCGGGTTGCCTCTGCCATGCGGGTGCTGGCAATGATCGATCCATTGACCTATGGCGTCGATGCTTTGCGCAGGCTTCTGACCGGGAGCTCGCAGTTCTCGCTGCTCACAGATATCACCGTGACGCTCACACTGTCCGTGATCCTGCTTTTGCTTGCGGCCCGCAGCTTTGCACGCATGCAGGTCTAAGAGGTGGGGGACGGAAGCTCTGCCGCGCCAGAAGGCGTCAGGGCGTAAAATCCTGGCGTATGCCGTTTTGCTGACATGAGGGGGCGAGAAGATCAAGGATGGCGGGGACCACGGCGTCGGGCTGCCTGAGGCTGTTGGGGTCTTCGCCGGGAAAGGCCCGTGCGCGCATCGCGGTGCGAATGGGGCCCGGATTGAAGAGATTGACGCGGACCTTGCTGTTCTCGCACTCGTCGGCATAGGTCAGCGTGAGTGATTCAAGCGCGGCCTTGGTGAGGGCATAGCAGCCCCAATAGGCTTGGTTCTTGCGTGCCGCGGCGCTTGTTACGAACACGGCGCGCCCGGCATCGGAGACCTTCAGCAACGGATCGAGTGAGCGGATGAGGCGCCAGTTGGCGGTCACGTTGACCTCGATGGTCTCGGCCAATATCTCGGGGTCAAGATGGGTGAGCGGGGTCAGAACGCCCAGCACGCCGGCATTGGCAAGGACGCCGTCCAGACGCCCCCAACGTTCATAGATCGAGCCGCCCAGCCGGTCGAGCGCGGGAAAATCCTTGAGGTCCAGCGGGACCAAGGTGCAGCTGCCACCTGCGGCCGCAATCTCGTCATCAAGTTCCTCAAGAGCGCCGACGGTGCGGGCCAGCGCGATGACATGGGCTCCTTCCTTGGCGAGACCGAGGGCGGCAGCGCGGCCGATGCCGCGAGAGGCGCCGGTAACAAGAACAATGCGATCGCTGAAACGGGTCATGTCAGTCTTTCATCATGATCAGGTTCTGGCAGCATGTCCGGCGTGCGGCTTCGGGCTCGCCGCAGCCAGGGGCTCAGGCGACTTCGGCGAGCAGCGAGAGCTGGCGTCCGCTTTCTCCGCCGTTCTTGTCTGCGAGCTCAATCGGATAGTCCCCCGAAAAGCAGGCGTCACAGAACTGTGGCTGCTCACGATTGCGCCCTGGCTCGCCGACCGCACGATAAAGACCATCCATGGAGACAAAGGCGAGGGTGTCGGCACCGATATAGCGACGCATGCCCTCGACATCCATATTGTGAGCCAGCAGATCCTCGGAGTTGGGCGTGTCCACTCCATAGAAGCAGGAGTGGGTGGTGGGAGGGGAGGCGATACGAAAATGCACTTCCGCGGCCCCGGCATCGCGCACCATCTGCACGATCTTTTTGGAGGTGGTCCCCCGGACGATGGAATCATCGACGAGGACGACTCGCTTGCCTTTGAGTTTGGCGCGGTTGGGATTGTGCTTGAGCCTTACGCTCAGGTGACGAATGCGGTCAGACGGAGCAATGAAAGTCCGCCCGACATAATGATTGCGGATGATGCCAAGCTCGAAGGGCAGACCCGAGGCCCTGGCATAGCCTAACGCCGCGGGCACCCCGGAATCGGGAACAGGGATGACGATATCGGCATTGGCCGGGCTTTCGCGGGCCAATTCCTCACCGATGGCCTTGCGGGCATCGTAGACATTGCGGCCCTCGACATTGGAATCGGGGCGCGAAAAATAGACATATTCAAACACGCAGAAACGGGCGGACGCGGCCGTAAATGGGAAAAAGCTCTCAAGGCCGTCCTGGGTGATGACGACGAGTTCCCCTGGCTTGATGTCGCGCACAAAGCGGGCGCCGATGATGTCGAGGGCACAGGTTTCGGAGGTCAGTATCAAGGCCCCGTCCAGATCGCCAAGGACCAGCGGGCGAACACCATGGGGATCACGAACGCCGATTAGCTTCTTGGCGGTTAGGGCAACCAGGGAATAGGCGCCTTTGACCTGCTTGAGGGCATCAACCAGCCGATCGACCATACTGCCGGTGCTGCGCGCCACCAGATGCACGATGGTCTCGGTATCGGAGGTTGACTGAAAAATCGCCCCATCGCGGGTCAGGCGATTGCGCAATATCCGGGCGTTGGTGAGATTGCCATTGTGGGCGAGGGCGATGCCGCCGCCCGCCAGATCGGCAAAGATAGGCTGGATGTTGCGCACCGTCGAGCCGCCGGTTGTGGAGTAGCGATTATGGCCGACGGCGTAGGCCCCCTTGAGGGTTTCGACATGGCCGCTGCTTTCATCGAAAATATCGCCGACCAGACCCGCATGGCGCTCGGCGATGAACTGTGTTCCGTCATAGGTGACGATGCCGGCGGCCTCCTGGCCGCGATGCTGCAAGGCGTGAAGACCAAGGACGGTCAAAGGCCCGGCGTCGACATGGCCAAAAACGCCAAACACGCCGCACTCTTCGTGCAGTCCATCGTCGTCCATATCATCCGCAAGATCGTGCCGGGATGGGCCGCTCATGGTTGCTTTCCGCTGCCATTGCCCTCAAGGAGCCTGTCTAATGCTTCGCGCTCCTTGGTGCTATAGCTGACTTGAGGTCTTTTGGTCGCGAGGGCTCCCTGACGGGAGGTGGTAAGGGTTCGGTCGGGCCCATCCTTGCGGATCTGGCCGAGCACCGCCTGGACCTGTTCGAGGCCATTGTGGCGGGCCAGCCGGGGGTTGGGAACCAGCGCCAAAATGACGTGGCTGGACGCACGGATCAGGGGCATGAGCCGAGCTCCTGTCATCCAGCTGGGCTGGCGGGCCTGGGGCACGACAAACGAGAAGAGCAGATAGCAGACGGCAATGAGCGCAACCCCCCGCGCCACCCCGAAAATCGCACCGAGGAACCGGTCCACCATGCCGATCGGGGATTGCTGCACCGTGCGGCCGACGTAGTGGCTGATGAAGCTGAGAGGAATGATAACGGCAAGAAAGATGCCGCCATAGCCGACAATGAGGGCTGGCCAGCCTTCCAGCGTGCCGTGCAGGCGATGCGCGAGCCAGGGGCCGAAGTACAGGGCAGCGGCACCGGCACCGACCCAGGCAAGGACTGACAGGGATTCATGCACAAATCCGCGCAAAAGAGCATAGAGCGCCGAGATCGCAATCACGGCGAGGATCACCATGTCGAAAAAATTCAAACCGGATGCGGCCATTGATTCGAGTTTAGCATGATTTTCGGCTCAGTGCGGGGCGGTCACGAAGGCCGCAAGTTCCGCGACATCGCTGATGTGCCTCAGCCTCAGGTTGGGAATCTCGGCCTTGATGCCTGGCGGCACCACGGCCGTGGTAAAGCCCAGCTTGAGCGCTTCCTTGAGGCGAAGCTCTGGCTGGGGGGCTGGTCGAATGTCGCCGGAGAGGCTGATTTCGCCAAAGAATGCCGCGTCCTTGGGCAGCGCCATGGCGCTGAACCCGGAGATCAGGGCTGCTGCCGCAGCCAGGTCTGCGGCCGGTTCGCCGATCTTAAGCCCGCCCGCCACGTTCAGATAAACATCGTGGCCGGTGATCGAAAGCCCGGCGCGGGCATCGAGTACCGCCAAGAGCATGGCGAGGCGGGCTGAGTCCCAGCC
>JAKAVI010000091.1 GCA_021817355.1 Pseudomonadota bacterium
GCCTTGGTCGGCCTTGCGGCTCAGCCGATAAAGCACGGCCGCCGAGGCGTCCTGGACGAGAGCCAGTTCCGGAGGGGCGGGTACGGCGTCCGGAGCACAGCCGATCATGGTGCGGTAGGCAAGGTTGCAATCGCCCACGCTGCCGTCTGCCGTGGTGATCGCCCAGGCGACATTGGCGCGCGCGGCGGCCGCAGCGATCTGATGGCTGCTGTCGGCGGCAAAGCGATCCTCGGTCCACAGGCGGAAGAGAAAGAAGCCCGCCAGCACGCCCACTGCGCTGGCAAGACCAAGACCGGCCCAGCTTGCCGCATGAGGGACGCCAAGGCCAAGCGCTGCGGCAAGGAGTGCGACAAGCACGAGCGCGAGGGCGAGATAACGCCACAGGCCAGGTGGCACGGGAAAATTGCCGAGAACGCGATTCGCCATCATGGCGTGAGCTTATCCGGTTTGAGCTCTTGGTGCTGCGGTTTCGTTCAAGGTCCAAGACGTGGATCGGCGATGGAGGCAAAGGCCCGGCGACGCTCCTCCTGCGGCCGGCCGACCACGCAAGGCGGCGTGCTGCCGAAGATCATGGTCTGGCGGGTGTCTGGTTCATAGGCGGGCCAGCCCGGCAGGCCGCTGCGGGCAAACGCGCTCCAGCCCGTGCGCAGTGCCGCCGACAGGGCGTCAGCGCCGACGCCTTGCCCGAAGAAGACGCCGGGTAGGGGCGCGCGGTAGGCACCGAACAGAAATCCCAGTTCTATGCCATGGCAGGCTCCCATGGCCCCGCCCAAAAATCCCGAGCTCCAGTCGCAGCGATAGGCAAAGCTTGGTGCGTGACGGCCCTGCGCCTCGAGGAGGCGCCGGCAAGGTTCGCCAAACACCTTGTCGGTCATGAAGGCGTTGAACTGTTCAAAGGCCGAAGGCCCCTCATAGGCGGCAATCAGGTCGGCCGCTGCGTCCTTGGCAAAGCGTCTCACGCGCCCGCGAAAATCCTCCTTGCGCATGAGGCGCAGCCGGAGATTGGCGCCGGTAAAGAGCTTCCACTCGTCGAGATTGGTTCCGCCCAGAAGCGGGATGCCGGCGGCGGCACCGGCGCGGATGGCGGCGAGAGGCGCTTTGGGCAGCAGTGTGCCGTCTACGACCGGCTGAAACGGCAATGTGCCAAGGCGATAGGGATGGCGTCGGCTGCGACTGTTGGCCTGGACGAGGCTCTGGGCGGTAATGATGGCGGAGGCGGGAAGCCAGAGGGCGCGTGCCGCGGTGCCACGCTGAAGGCCGAGGGCGGCAAGAAAGGCTGCGCCCACGTGTTCGGCCCGCGTGAGGTCATGACCGATATGGGCAGCACCGGACTGCACGATGGCCTTGTGAAACAGGCCCCGTGCCATTGGGGTACTCAGCAAGGCGCCAATGCTCATGGCTCCAGCGGATTCACCAAACAGCGTGACATTGGCGGGATCGCCGCCAAAATCTGCGATATTGCGGCGGACCCAATCCAGCGCCAGCACCTGATCGGCGAGACCTTCGCAGCCGGTGGCGGGCAAGGCACCATCGCTCACCGCGTTTAATGCGACAAATCCAAAGGCGCCCAGGCGATAATTGAGTGTCACCACCACCACGTCCTGTGTGGCGAGGAGCCGGCCATCATAGAGGGTCTGGCTGCCAGCTCCGAAGACGAAGGCGCCACCATGCAGCCACACCATGACCGGACGGCGTCCCACAAGCCCCGGTGTCCAGATGTTGAGATGAAGGCAGTCTTCGGACTGCGCGCCCAGGCGCCGTCCGAAGACGCGCTCGAGCCGGCTTGGTGCCTGCGGGCAGACGGGGCCAAATCTGGTGCCGTCGCGCAGGCCGTGCCAGGGCTCGGCTGGCTGGGGCAGATGCCAGCGTTGGGCCCGTCCGTAGGGAATGCCAGAAAAGCGCAAAATGCCGTCGTGGCAGATCCCAGTCAGCCGACCGAGGGTGCAGTCATGAGTTACGGTAGAGATCAGGTCCATGGCCGAGAGGATGCGGCAGCCTTGCCAGTGGGCCTGATTGCAGCTCTGGCCTCAAGGACAAAGTTTTTTCGGTGTCTTGACGGGGCCGCGCCAACCCGCACCATGCGGCCCCTCGTATCGCAGTGTTGGAGTTAGGCGTGATAACGGCAGTCCTGTTCGATTTTGGCGGCGTCTTTACCTCTTCGCCCTTTGCAGCGTTTGCCGCCTATGAACGGGCGCACCGCCTGCCGGAGAACTTTATTCGCCAGATCAACGCGACCAATCCGCACGACAATGCCTGGGCGCGTTTCGAACGGGCAGAAATCGATCTTGACGGCTTCGACCGCGCCTTTGCGGCCGAGGCCCGCAGCCTTGGCTATGAGGTGCCGGGCCGTGATGTGGTGGCGTTGCTTGCCGGAGATCTGCGTGCAGGCATGGTGACGGCGCTGCGTTGCATAAAGGCGGCCGGATTGAAGACCGGCTGCATCACCAACAATGTGCCGGGACTTGGCGCTGAGGGGGGACAGGACAACCGTCTTTATCGCGGCGAGGTCATGGCGCTGTTCGACGCTGTGCTCGAAAGTTCGAAAATCGGCGTGCGAAAGCCAGATCCGCGCATCTATCTGCAGATGTGCGAGGTCCTGGGGGTAGATCCGCGTGACTGCATTTACCTGGATGATCTGGGCATCAATCTCAAGCCCGCACGTGAGCTCGGCATGACGACGATCAAGGTTGACGAGGCTGAGCCTGCAATCCGCCGCCTGAGCGCCTTGCTCGCCCTTGAGCTCGAGCTGTGAGGAGGATGATCAGGCGGCGCTGAAATCCTTGCTGAGCACCATGCGCGTTGCCCGAGAGATGACCGCGATATGGCCATAGGCGGGATGGGCGATGCCGAGCATGGCAGGGATTGCGGGATTGGCAAATTGCTCCTGGGCGGAGGCACTGAAGGAAAACCTTATCCAGTGCACCGAGGAGGTCTTGCCGTCGGCGCTGGTGCGTTCGCCATATTCGGTTGGAGTTCCGGCGAGGCGCTGGTCGGCCAGCTCGATGTAGCAGCTGGTTTCGATGCCAGAAAGACGGACAAGTTCGCGATTGCGGCGTGCGGGATCCTCGATCTCGAGCATCAGGGTCGCGATCAGTTCACCGCCCTGGGGAATGAGTGGATTATAGGCGTCGAGTTCGCCCTGGATCTGTTCCGCACCACCCTTTTCGATGTGCAGCATCTCCATGACCTGGGCCCACATCGTTTCATAATTTTCAAAGTGGAAGGTGGCAAAGGGGCCCACCGCAACGCGCCGGTCACGCTTTAGCTCAACCATGTGTTTGCGAATGAGGGCGCGCTTCTGCGCATATTCGTCAAGGGGCATCAAGGCTTCGGGCAGGATGCGCCGCAGGTTGGTGGTCATGATCCGTCTCCTTTCAGACCGCAGGCGCGGGCAAAGATCTGGATGGGGTGCTCTGCTTCTTTCGGGGCAAAGGGCTTTGCTTCCTTGGCCGCCAGAGCCTGAACACCATTGACGATATGCAGGGCTGCAAGCGGACAATCGGAGGCGATGTGGCCGCGAGCCTGGCTGAGAGCGGTGCGGAACACCGGCCGTCCCACCTTCATGGCGGTCTCGTGGCTTTGGCGCATGACACCGAAGGTGCCGCCATGGCCTGAGCAGCGTTCGATCACGTCTACTGCAGTGTCGGGAATGAGGCGGAGCATTTCAGCAGCTTTGGGACCCATGTTCTGGGCGCGGGCGTGGCAGGGCAGATGGACCGTGATGCCCTCTGGCAGTGGTGTCAGAGGCGCCGGCAGGCCAAAAGTCTTGGCAATATCGACAACATATTCGTTGATGTCAAAGCAGTGTTGGCTGAGGCGTTGCACAGCGGGATTTTCCGGCACGATCAGGGGCCACTCGAATTTGAGCATCAGCCCGCAGGACGCGGTCAGGGTGACGATGTCGTAGCCCTCATCGATCAATGCGCAGAGCGCCTTGGCCACGGTTTCCGCCTGCTGGGCAACGCGGGCCAGTTCGGCCTGCTCGAGAAAGGGCATGCCGCAGCAGCCCGGATAAGAGATCTTGGTCTCGACACCGAGATGATTGAGCACGGCGCGCGCGTCCATACCCGTGTCGGGCTTGTTGTAATTGACGAAGCAGGTGGCAAAGAGCGCGGCCTTGCGCTGGCCGAAGGCCGGGGCGGTGGCATTGGCCGAGAGCGGCGCACGCTTATCGGCGCCAACAAAGGTGCGATGGTGAAATTGGGGCAGGTTGGCATCGCGATCAATGCCGGCAGCAGCGCTCAGCATCCCCCGCGTCAGCCGGTTGTCCTTACGACTTGCCCAGTTGACGAGCGGCGCGGCAAGGCTGCCGATGCGTCCGTTGCGATCCATCTCGGCAAGCTGATGCGCGGTGAAATCCTTTTTGCCGGCTTTGACCTCCGCGGCGCGGTAGCGGAGCATCAGATGGGGGAAGTCGAGATTAAATTCGTGGGGTGGCACGTAGGGACATTTGGTCATGAAGCACATGTCACACAGCGTGCAGGCTTCCACCACCGACGGGAAGGCTTCGGAGGGCACGCCGTCGAGTTCGCCGCTTTCGGAATTGTCGATCAGATCGAACAGGCGGGGAAAGGAATCGCACAGGTTGAAACAGCGCCGGCAGCCGTGACAGATATCGAAGACGCGCCGCATCTCGGCGTCGATCTTGTCCACATCATAGAATTCTTCGTCCCGCCAGGCGAGTGCGTGACGGGTTGGCGCATCAAGGCTGCCTTCGCGAGACATGGTTCACCATCAGTATTTGATGTCATTGGGGCCGGCTGTGGCATGGCTGCTGCGGCCCAAAGCGGCGCAGCATAAAGGGTGCTGCGCCGCCTGAGGGGTTACTTGCCGAGTGAATCAAGGGCCTTCTGGAAGCGGCCGGCATGCGATTTTTCAGCCTTGGCCAGGGTTTCGAACCAGTCGGCGATTTCATCAAAGCCTTCTTCGCGTGCCGTCTTGGCCATCCCCGGATACATGTCGGTGTATTCGTGGGTTTCGCCAGCGATGGCCGCTTTCAGGTTAAGGGTGGTGTCGCCGATCGGTTTACCTGTAGCCGGATCGCCCACGGCTTCGAGAAATTCGAGGTGACCATGGGCGTGGCCGGTTTCGCCCTCTGCCGTGGAACGGAACACGGTTGAGACGTCATTGTAGCCCTCGATATCCGCCTTTTGCGCGAAATAGAGGTAGCGACGATTGGCCTGGCTTTCGCCAGCGAAAGCATCGGCCAGGTTTTTTGCAGTCTTGGAGCCTTTCAGGGCAGCCATGGGAGTTCTCCTTTTGCAGCTGCGCAAGACGTGTCCGCTCTCTGCCGGAGGCGGGCCTTGCGCGCGCGCGCAACTTGCCCTGTTCGCCCTGTCGCTGTCAACAGTTTAGAATTGTTCTAAATAATATTGGGGTGGCCAGACATTTACGTCTTGCTGATACGCACCACGACGTCGACCCGATCAATCCGTGTTCCTTTGGGCGGATGGGGCAGTCCGGACACCGCAACGCTGTCGCCCGGAATGTCGATCAAAAGGCCGCTGTCCTCGACATAGAAATGCTGGTGCGCGTCGACATTGGTGTCGAAATAGCTGCGCGTCGCATCTACGGCAACCTGACGCAGGATACCGGCGGCGGTGAACTGGTGGAGCGTATTGTAGACCGTGGCCAGTGACACGCCGATGCCGGCGCGGGTGGCCTCAGCATGCAGGGCTTCGGCAGTGATATGACGATGGCCACGGGCAAACAGCAATTCTGCCAGGACCAAACGCTGACGCGTTGGCCGCAGCGACGCTGCGCGCAAACGCTGGCACAGATCACTGGCAGAGGCGTTAGCAGCCTTTTCGGCCATCGGCGTGGCTCCAAACTCCATCAGAGGACGGGAGGATTGGTCCTGGTGGACAACAATACTTGCAAGGCTGACACTCGGCTTGCAAGTCTGCTAAGGTGCAGCCGACCCGTTCTTTATTAGAATGTTTCTAACAAACAAAACCGGGTCTGCCAAGCCCTTTCAGGTCAGGGCTGAAGGTGTGATGCGATTGTAACCGGGTGGGCGAGTAAGATGGCGCAGAAGGTACAGAGTTTCGACAAGGAAGGGTTGCTAGCCTGCGCCCGCGGTGAATTATTCGGTGCAGGCAATGCCCGCCTGCCCTTGCCGCCGATGTTGATGCTGGACCGCATCACCAAGATCACGAACAGTGGCGGCATACACGGCAAGGGTTCGGTCGAAGCCGAATTCGACATCAAGCCTGATCTGTGGTTCTTCAAATGCCATTTCCAGGATGATCCGGTTATGCCGGGCTGCCTCGGCCTTGATGCGCTGTGGCAGATGGCAGGCTTCTTCCTCGGCTGGATGGGTGGGCTGGGTCGCGGCCGCGCTCTTGGCGTCGGCCAGGTCAAGCTTTCGGGCATGGTGCTGCCCTCCCATCGCCTCGTCAGCTACTACGTCGACTTCAAGCGCGTCATCATGCGCAAGCTCGTGGTCGGCATTGCCGATGGCATCATGAAGGTAGATGGGGATACCATCTATGAAGTCCAGGATCTGCGCGTCGGCCTGTTCCGCGACGGCCAGCAGCCGGTCTCGGCATGAGGCGCGGGCTGGCTGTAAGATCCCGGTCCGTCTGCTAACTGGTCGTCGCCGTCGGGGCTGACGAGAGGGAGGAAAATTGTTGCGATGAGGCGCGTCGCCATTACCGGGCTTGGCATTGTCTCTTCCATTGGCAACGATGCCGCCGAGGTCACCCAGTCATTGCGCGATGCCCGCTCGGGCATTGTCGCCTGCGCAGAATATGCCCGCCTGGGATTTCGTTCCCAGGTCCATGGCAGCATCAAGCTCGATGTCGATGCAGTGGTCGATCGCCGCGCCAAACGCTTCATGGGCGATGGCGCGGCCTATGCTTTTCTGGCCATGAACCAGGCCATCAGGGATGCAGGTCTGGAGCCGGGCGAGGTCAGTCATGAGCGTACCGGTCTGATCGTCGGTTCCGGCGGGCCTTCGACCCGGGCCATCGTCGCTGCCGCGGACGTGACCCGCGAGCCGGGCAAGGGTCCAAAGCGTGTGGGCCCGTTCGCGGTTCCCAAAGCCATGTCCTCGACCTGTTCGGCCAATCTGTCGACCTGGTTCAAGACCAAAGGCGTCAATTACTCGATCAGCTCAGCCTGCTCGACCTCGGCCAATTGTATCGGCAACGCCGCCGAACTGATTCAGTGGGGCAAGCAGGACATCATGTTTGCAGGTGGTGGCGAAGAGCTCGACTGGACCTTGTCCGTTCTGTTCGACGCCATGGGGGCGATGTCGTCCAAACGCAATGCCACCCCCCAAAGCGCGAGCCGGGCCTATGACGTCGATCGCGATGGTTTCGTGATTTCGGGCGGCGGCGGCATCGTGGTGCTTGAGGAACTCGAGCACGCCCGGGCGCGCGGCGCCAAGATCTATGCCGAGCTCGTCGGCTATGGTGCAAGCGCCGACGGCGCCGACATGGTTGCTCCCTCCGGCGAAGGGGCGGTGCGCTGCATGAAGATGGCGCTCGCCCAGGCCGGGTCGAGGATCGATTACATCAATCCGCATGCGACCTCGACACCGGTTGGTGACGTGCCGGAAATTCAGGCGATCCGCGAGGTGTTCGGCAAGATGATGCCTCCCATCAGTGCAACCAAGTCGCTCACCGGTCACAGCCAGGGTGCGGCTGGGGCGCATGAAGCCATTTACACGCTGCTTATGATGCAGCACGGGTTCATCTGTCAGAGCGCCAATATCGACGAACTTGACCCGGCGGTCGGTGATGCCAACATCGTCCGCCAGCGCATCGACGGCGTCTCGCTCGAGACGGCAATGTCCAACAGTTTCGGTTTCGGCGGTACCAACGCCTCGTTGGTTTTCCGGCGCCTCTAACACACAACCTATGTTTCATGGCCGGGTGGGGCGCGGTAACGGCCCGTTTCGGCGTACCGGCGAAGGGTAATCAGGATGGCCGACGAGCAGGGCATGATGGCAGGGCGGCGTGGCCTTGTGATGGGCGTGGCCAACGATCACTCCATCGCCTGGGGAATTGCGCGCATGCTGGCACAGGCCGGCGCAGGGATTGCCTTCACCTATCAGGGCGAGGCGCAGGCCAAACGGCTCAAGCCGCTGGCGGCCTCGATCGGGTCAACCCTGATCATGCCGGCAGACGTTGAAGACGATGCCCAGCTCGACGCCGTCTTTGCCACCTTGGCCCGGGAATGGGGACAGATCGATTTTCTGGTGCACGCCATCGCCTTTTCCGACAAGGAAGAGCTCAAGGGGCACTACGTCGATACCAGCCGCGATAACTTTCGCCGTACGCTCGATATCTCCTGCTATTCCTTTACTGCTGTAGCCCAGCGTGCAGCACGGCTGATGTCGACACAGGCCGGTCACAAGGGCGGCGCGATGCTGACCTTGTCCTATCTGGGCGCCCAGCGCGTCATGCCCAACTACAATGTCATGGGCGTTGCCAAAGCCGCGCTTGAAGCTAGCGTGCGCTATTTGGCGGCCGATCTTGGGCGCGACGGAATTCGGGTCAATGCGATTTCCGCCGGTCCCATGCGCACCCTCGCCGGCAGCGCTGTGGGCGATGCGCGCACCGTGTTCAAATGGACCAAGGCGCAATCACCGCTCGGAAAATCGGTTGAGCTCGATCATGTCGGCGGCGCCGCACTCTACTTGCTCAGCACGCTGGCTGCGGGCGTCACCGGCGAAATCCATTACGTCGATTCCGGGTTCAACGTGGTGGGCATGCCCGCGACGAGCGAGCTCAAGGGCTGGCAGCCGACAGCTGACAACCTCACCGGCGAAAGCAACACCTAGGCTCCTGCCCCTGTCAGGATGCTCAGCGCCGTGCTGACTGCGCAAAACGCTCGAACAGATAATGGGAATCCATCGGCCCCGGCGATGCCTCCGGATGATACTGGACGGAGAATATGGGGTGGCCCTCGAACCTGAGACCGCAATTGCTGCCGTCGAACAACGAGACATGGGTTTGGATCAGGCCTTTGGGCAGGCTCTGCGAATCCACGGTGAAGCCGTGGTTCATCGAGACGATCTCGACCTTGCCGGTCTCAAGATCCTTGACCGGATGATTGGCGCCATGATGGCCCTGGGCCATCTTGCGGGTCCGCGCGCCCAGTGCCAGTGACAGCAATTGGTGACCGAGGCAGATGCCGAACATGGGCATGCCCGCATCGATCAGTCCACGGATGGTTTTCAGCGCATAACTGCCGGTCGCATCCGGATCTCCTGGTCCATTGGAAAGCAGGACGCCATCCGGGGACTGGCGCATCACATCCGCGTAAGTTGCATCCGCCGGCAGCACGATCACCTCTGCACCGTGGCCGGCCAGAAGCCGCAGGATATTGCGTTTGACGCCATAGTCGATGACCACGGCCCGCCAGCTTGGCGCATTCTGCCGGCCATAGCCGTCGCCATGGACCCAGGGGGTCTCGTCCCAGCGATACATTTGCCGGCAGCTCACGTCCTTGGCCAGATCAAGCCCGACCAGGCCCGGAAAGCCCTGCGCCATCTTGACGAGGGCGGGCAGGTTGAAACACCCGTCAGGGGCATGGGCGACCACCCCGTGCGGCATGCCGGACTTGCGAATGCGATTGGTCAGGGCCCGTGTATCCAGGCCGGAAATACCCGGTACCTGGTGCTGTTTGAGCCACTGATCGAGCGTCGCAAGAGAACGCCAGTTGGAGGGGATTTCGGCATCGGCCCGCACCACCATGGCGCGGACCACCGGTGTTGTGGTCTCCACGTCCTCGCTATTGGTGCCGACAATGCCGATATGAGGGAAAGTGAAGGCGATGATCTGGCCCGCATAAGAGGGGTCAGAGAGGATTTCCTGATACCCCGACATCGCGGTGTTGAAGCAGACTTCACCCACCGCCTCTGTAGGCGCACCAAAGCCCTGGCCCTCAAAAACAGTTCCATCGGCTAGCACGAGCACGGCGGTGGCGCGCGAAGCGGTGCCCGCTGTCTGAGCAGCGGGAACAGGCGTGATATCGGCCATGGCGGGGATGTCCTTCGCGATTTGCCGGAAAATAGGAATGAGCCGGTTTGGGGTCAAGCATGTAGACGGCAGTTCATGCCGCCGCGTTGCCTTGCCGCGCGGCAGACCGCTAAAATCGGCGCCGGATACGCATCAAGGAGCAGACCATGGGCTTACGAGACAGCCTCAATGCCGCACTCAAGGAGGCGATGAAAGCCAAGGACGCGCGCCGCGTGGGAACTCTGCGCATGGTGCTCGCAGGGATCAAGGATCGCGACATCGCGGCGCGCAGCGAAGCCAGCCGCGAGCTTGTCAGCGATGAGGAACTCCTCAATGTCCTCGCCAAAATGATCAAGCAGCGTGAGGAATCGGCGGCGACCTATGCGGCCGGCGGCCGGCCCGAACTCGCAGAGCAGGAGCGCGCGGAAATAAGCATCATCCGCGAGTTTCTGCCCCGCCAGATGGGGGAGGACGAGGTCATGGCTGCGATCGAGGCCGCGATTGCGGCGACGGGAGCGGGGTCGATGAAGGAGATGGGCACGGTCATGACCTATCTGAAGGAACACTATGCCGGCACTATGGATTTTGCCAAGGCATCGGCCAGCGTCAAAACCCGCCTCAGTGCCAAATAACGTGGCACATTATGTGATCCGTCCGGCGCATTTGCCTCAGGATGCCCCCGCCATTGCGGCCATTGATACGAGTTTTTCCAGCGACCAGTACTGGCGGGTGGAGCATGTGGACGAAAGCTTTCGGCTCGAACTGGTGGACCGGCCGCAGTTTGTGCGGGCGTTCGCTGTCTATGACCTGCACCAAGACGTCCGTGACTGGGAGGACGGCTTTGTGGCCGAGCAGGGAGGACGGATCTGTGCCTTTGCCGCCGGAGGCTATCAATTCTGGAACCGGCGCTATGTGCTCTGGCACCTCTATGTCGCGCCCGAATGCCGGCGCAGCGGGATGGGCACGGCCTTGTTGCGGCGGATCCTGGCGCAGGCGCAGGGCAAATCTGCCGTCTCGCTCTGGCTTGAAACGTCCAACCTGAACGCCCCCGCCATCGCGTGGTATCGCGCTCACGGTTTTGCTTTTGCCGGCCTTGATCTGGCACTCTATGACGGAAGCGGCCGGGGCGATGAGATTGGCGTCTATCTGATGCGCCCGTCAGGGCCGGGGTAGGGGGCAAAAATCGGCTGCCGACAAGGTGGCTCAAGCTGGCTTATGCACGCCGACGACAGCCATGCACAGCTGAATCCAGATTCGCCCTGAGACGGAGGGGCGCAAAACCCCTAGAGTGCTGCCATGCGCTACGGTCAGGGTCTGCTCGAAGAAATCCTGCGGCGGACGGATCTCGTCCAGCTGGTGAGCCGGCGCGTCAAGCTGGTGCGTAAGGGCAAGGTGATGTGGGGCTGCTGCCCCTTTCACGCCGAAAAATCTCCCTCCTTCAAGGTCGACAACGAGCGGCGCAGCTACAAATGTTTTGGCTGTGGGGCAGGTGGGGATGGCTTTCGCTGGCTGATGGAGAGCGAGGGGCTGAGCTTTCCCGAAGCGGTATCCCGGCTGGCAGAGATGGCCGGCATCGAGCTGCCCAAATGGTCAGTCGAGGACGAGGTCCGCGAAGAAAAGAAGAAATCCCTTTATGACGTGGTCGAAGCCGCCGCCAGCTATTTCGAGGGCGCGCTCCAAGCCCCGCATGGCAAGGTGGCGCTCGCCTATCTCGAACAGCGCGGTGTGGACCTCCAGACGGCTGCGCGCTTCCGGCTGGGCTATGCTCCGCAGGACCGCGCTGGCCTCATTTCGCATCTGCGCGAGCTCGGAATTGCGCTTGATGATCAGGTCGCAGCCGGGCTTGCCCGTCCGGCCGAGGCTGATCGGCCCGCACGCGATTTCTTCTTTCACCGGCTCATGTTCCCGATCACGGATAGTCGCGGACGGGTGATCGGCTTTGGCGCCCGGGCCCTCGATCCGGCTACAAAGCCCAAATATCTCAACACCGCCGACACGGTGCTGTTTTCGAAAGGGCAGCATCTTTACAATCTGGCGGCGGCCCGCCCCGCAGCGCTCAAGAGCGGCACCATCATCCTCGCAGAAGGCTATATGGATGTGATCGCGCTGGAGCGGGCCGGTTTTACTCATGCCGTAGCGCCTCTTGGAACTGCGTTGACCGAGGAACAGCTGGCACTGCTCTGGCGCGCGGCCGCTGAGCCCATCCTCGCCTTTGATGGCGACGAGGCGGGGCGGCGTGCCGCCAGCCGTGCCGCTCATCTGGCCCTGCCGCACCTGAAGCCGGGCCTGTCCTTGCGCTTTGCCTTCCTGCCGCCGGGCGAGGATCCGGATAGCCTGATTGCTACCTCCGGGCCTTCTGCGATGCGCCAGCGTCTTGATGAGGCCAGCCCCCTGATCGAGGTCCTGTGGCGCGAGCTGACCCTCGACAGGGACTTCGCGACGCCGGAGCGCCGTGCTGGGCTCGAGAAAAGCCTTATGGACCTGGTCGCCCGGATGGGGGACCGCAGCATCGCCGACTATTATCGCCGGGCTTTTCGCCAGAAGCTTGCGGAAGCCTTTTCGTCTGCGCCGGCCCGGCCGGCCCGTAGCTATGCGCCAGCCCGGCCAGCCTGGCGCGGATCACAGTTACCTGCCTACAAGCGAGAGACGGTCTCGGCCGCGGTCAAGAACAGCGCCATGGCCCATGCCGGTGCCGCCCGTCTCGTCAAGGAGAGCGAGGTCATGGCGCTGCTCGTTGAGGCTCCCACCCTGGTTGGGGTCCACGCCGAACTCGTGGCGGCATTGCCGCTGGCAGAGGCGCAGCTTGACAGATTGCGTCGTGAGCTTCTAAACCTCGCCGCCTCCGGGGTCAGGCTTGAAAATCCGGGGCTGCAACACCATTTGGAACGCTCGGGTTTGGCCGAACTTGTGCAGCGTCTGGCTGCGCGTCGGTTGATCGGAGCTGGTGCGGCGGAACAGGTGCCGGACGGCGTGTCGGCGCGGCAAGGGGGAACCGCCGATGTCGAGGAGATCGAGAAGCGCTGGCTGGCCGCGGTTGCCCAACTTCGCCTCCTGGCCGATCTGGGAGCGGAGCGAGCCAGGGCGCTGGATCGTTTCAACCGTGAGCCAAGCGAAGAGAATTGGCGTGATCTGCAGCGTCTGGTACAGGCGGCCCAGCGACAGGACCCATGAAGCGGTTGCGGGCTTGCATCGGGGGATCAACAGGGGATTGATAGTGCCGATCCTCTACCCCACATCGGGCAAGCTGACCCGGACCGGTCCGGTTGTATGGCGATGCGAGTAACGGAATAGCGCGGTGGTCACGAAGAAAACCAGCAAGGCAGCCAGGCCGGCTGCCAAGACCAAGAAGGCCAAGACAGCTGCGGCCCGCCCGGCGGCCGCCAAGAAGGCTACGCCAGCCAAGAAGGCGGTTAGCAAGCCGGACAAGCCCACGCTCACGCCTGCCGTTACCCGCGCCAAGGCTGCAACCGCAAAGGTTGCCGCCAAGAAGACTGCACCAAAGCCGCAGACCAAGGCCCCTGCTGCCGCCAAGAAGGGCAGCAAGGCAGATCACCCCCCCAGCCCCGCTGATATCAAGCAGACAGAACACGTGCAAAAAAAACCAGCCGCAGACACCGCCACGATCAAAAAAGACAGCGTCAAGCAGGGCAAAACTGCCCAGGCGAAGGCTGCGGTCAAGCCGTCAGAACCCGAGCGCAAGCCAGAGGTAAAGGCCAAGACAGACGCCAAAGCAAAGCCTGAAACCAAGGCTAAGCCTGAGACCAAGGCTAAGCCTGAGACCAAGGCTAAGCCTGAGACCAAAGCCAAGTCCGAGGCGAAGCCCAAGTCCGAGGCAAAGCCCAAGTCCGAGGTGAAGCCCAAGCCCGAGACGAAGGCCAAGGCGGAGGTTGCCGCGAAGCCCGAGGCGGCGGCGAAGCTGGAGGTAAAAGTCAAGCCTGAGGCGAAGGCCAAGCCCGCGTCCAAGGATGGCGAGGGCGCTCCAGCACGGGAAGATGCGGATTCACCCCTGCTCGACATGTCCGATGTCGGCGTGCGCAAGATGATCCAGCGCGCCAAGGCGCGCGGCTACGTCACCTATGATGAGCTGAACAAGGTTCTGCCCTCTGACAAGGTGTCCTCCGAACAGATCGAAGACACGATGTCGATGCTCAGCGAGATGGGCATCAACGTCATCGAAAGCGAAGAGCAGGAAGAAGGCGCCGACAGCGAACTTCCCGCGGTTGCCGAAGGCCGGGAGCTGACCCAGAAAAACGGCACCTCCGAACAGTATGACCGCACCGATGATCCGGTGCGCATGTATTTGCGTGAAATGGGCTCCGTTGAGCTGTTGTCGCGCGAAGGCGAGATTGCGATTGCCAAGCGCATCGAGGCCGGTCGGGAGCTCATGATCGGCGCATTGTGCGAAAGTCCGCTCACCTTCGAGGCACTGACGGTGTGGCGGGATGAGCTCAATGAAGGCAAGGTGCTGCTGCGCGACATCATCGATCTGGAAGCGATGTATGGCGCCGGTCCCGATGGTGCGCCAGCGGCGCCAGCGGTGGGCCTGGGCCTGGGCATGGACAATGACGATGGCAGTGGCGAGGACCGGCCCAAGCCGGTCATGCCGGCGCCGAGCCTTGCCGAAGTCCCGCGGATGCCGCGCAGCGAGGAGCCTGCAGATCCTGGTGAGGTTGCCGCCGCAGCCGATGCCGAGGCCGATGAGGACGACGAAGGTGCCTTGCCGCTGTCGGCGATGGAAGCTGCACTCAAGCCGCAGGTGCTCGAGACCCTCGACCAGATTGCCAACCTCTACAAGAAACTTGGCAAGCTGCAGGATGCGAGTGTTGAAGCCCAGCTTGCTGATGATGAACTGTCGACCAGTCAGGAGCGACGGTTCAAGAAGCTGCGTAACGACACGGTGGATCTCGTCAAGAGCCTCAAGCTCAACAATAACCGTATCGAGGCGCTGGTCGACCAGATGTATGGCATCAACCGGCGTCTGGTCAGTCTGGAGGGGCGGCTGCTGCGCCTGGCGGAAGCCCATGGGGTGGATCGCGTCGACTTCCTGAAGCAGCACTTTGGCAATGAGCTCGACCCGAACTGGGCGCGGCGCGTCGGTCGGTTGTCGTCCTCTGGCTGGAAGGAATTCGTGGCTGAAGAGCGCGAGCGGCTGCACCAGCTGCGCGACGAGATCCAGACGCTCGCACAGGAAATGCGGACTTCGATCGTCGACTTCCGGCGCATCGTGCAGACGGTGCAGAAGGGCGAACGCGAAAGCAGCCAGGCCAAGAAGGAGATGATCGAGGCCAATCTGCGCCTGGTGATCTCGATTGCCAAGAAATATACCAATCGCGGTCTGCAATTCCTCGATCTCATCCAGGAAGGCAATATCGGACTTATGAAAGCCGTCGACAAATTCGAGTATCGTCGCGGCTACAAATTTTCCACCTATGCCACCTGGTGGATCCGTCAGGCCATCACCCGCTCGATCGCCGACCAGGCCCGCACCATCCGTATTCCGGTGCACATGATCGAAACCATCAACAAGCTGGTGCGGACCTCACGCCAGATGCTCCATGAGATCGGTCGGGAGCCTACGCCTGAGGAACTGGCCGAGCGTCTTGCCATGCCTTTGGAGAAGGTGCGCAAGGTGCTCAAGATCGCCAAGGAGCCGATCAGCCTCGAGACGCCGATCGGTGACGAGGAAGATTCTCATCTTGGCGATTTCATTGAGGACAAGAACGCGGTGTTGCCGATCGATGCGGCAATCCAGGCCAACCTGCGCGAAACCACGACACGGGTCCTGGCAACCTTGACGCCGCGCGAAGAGCGCGTGCTGCGCATGCGCTTTGGCATCGGCATGAATACCGATCACACGCTTGAGGAAGTGGGCCAGCAGTTCAGCGTGACCCGCGAGCGCATTCGTCAGATCGAAGCCAAGGCCTTACGCAAACTCAAGCATCCAAGCCGCAGCCGCAAGCTGCGCAGTTTTCTCGACAGCTAGCTTCATCGTCGGCAGACAACCGGCTGCGCACTGTCCTGCCACGCCGTCGAGGCCCTCTCTCAGCGCGCGGCAAAATTGAAGCTGATCGAGATGCGGGACGATGTGCCGGTGTTGGCCGGCACATCATGGCGCAGAAAGCTTTCCCAGAGCAGGAGCGTGCCGGTCCTGGGTGCGATGGTGACAAAGCTTTTGCGCGAACGCGGTGCATGTCTCTTACGCGGTGGTGCGGCCATGAACATGGCAAGGCGCGGATCCTCGAAGCGGATAGCCCCGGCCCCAGGTGGCACGGACACATAATACGTGCCGGAGATGAAGGCATGGGGGTGCAGGTGGGCGCTATGCTGGCCGCCGGGTTTCAGGACATTGATCCATAGCGAATCGAGGTTCAGCCGCCGCCCATCCAGATCATAGGCCAGCGCGCGACAGAAGGCTTGTGCGTGGCGCTGGAGCCTGTGGGCCAGATCGGCAAATTCTGGGGAGCGCCGAGGCAGATCATCGAGCGAGGCATAAGAGGTATAGCCCTTGTAGCCATGTTCCTTGCACCAGCGCTGGCCGACGACATCTTCGCGTGCGATCGCCAGGCAGGCATGTTCGAGCGCCACATTCAGCGCTCTGGCACCAAGCTGGGCGCGGTAGAGCGGACTGGCAAACAACGGTTCGAGGTGAACGCGGGGCATGCGGCAACCTAGCTGCGCCGGCCCCGCCGGCGCAATCGCCCCCCTGCAAGGCTGCAGCTGCATGGAACCCCAGGATCGGCTAGGCTTGTGGCGGGAAGACCCCAGGTTCAGGAGCCCGGCGATGAAACCCGCCCGCACCTACTCGGCCCTCGAGCATCGCGCCGATGCCGTCATGCATATCCTGGGTGTGCTTTTTGCAATCAATGCCAGTGTCTGGCTGCTCGCCAATGTCACCGGTGTTTCCGTGGTGCTCTCGGTCACGGTCTATTGTTTTGGGCTTTTGGCGATGACCATCTGCTCGGCGGCCTACAATATGATGCCGCATCACCGAAGGTCCAAGCGGGTACTGCGAAGGCTCGATCATGCGGCGATCTTCGTGATGATCGCAGCCACCTATACGCCCTTTGCCGTCAATCGTCTGGGGCCGCTTGCGGGCGATACCATCCTCAGCGCAATCTGGCTTATGGCCATGGCAGGGGTGGGGATGAAGCTCCTTGAGCCGCGGCGCTTGGAGCGGATCAGTGTCGGGCTCTATCTTGCCATGGGCTGGATGATCCTCACTGTGCTGCGTCCGCTTTCTGACCATCTGGCGCGGCTGGATTTCTGGCTTCTGATCGGTGGTGGCATGGTCTATTCGCTTGGCGTCGTTTTCTATCTGGCCGAACGGCTGCCCTATCACAAGGCGATCTGGCACGGCTTTGTTCTTGCCGCCGCCGCGCTGCAGTTTTCTGCAATTGCCGCCGAATTCGTGCGCTAGCCAGCGCCGAAGAGCGCGGCGAGCAGCCCGATGATACCCAAAAGCGAGGCCATCCAGACCAGCGTGCGCAGGCCCGGGATTCCCAGCGCGTAAAGTGGCAGATAGAGGATGCGAGCCGCCACATAGAGTTCGCAGCTGCCGACAGTGAGTGCCGAGTGCCGCCCGCTCAGCGCCAGCGCAAGCACCAGGGTGGCGAAGAAGATGAAGGTTTCCTTGAAGTTCTCCTGCGCGCGCAGCAGGCGACCGGCAAGCTTGCCGGTCAGGGGGGCACTGGTATCGCGCGGCCCGATGTTCCAGGCGATGCCGCGCTCCGCAGTGACAAAATGCGCTGCGAGCAAAATATGGACCAGGCCAAGGACGATGGCCACGCCGAGCATCGACAGCTCGCTCGACAGGCCGCCAAAGCTGATTGCGGTCATGGATCATTCCCCCGAGAGACAAGGCCTATCGCAGCGGCTCCGTCCCCTGGCGTCAAGCGGTTTTACAGATTTTGCCGGAGCAGCCGATCGGCTATGTTCGCGCCGGTCAGAGGCGGGAGCGTTCATGAAGTGGCAGGTGGCGGTACTGCTTGTGCTTGCGGTACAGGTTTCGGGCTGTTCGGTGGTAGGGGCGGCTGCCGATGTGACCGGCGCCGCGGTTTCGACCACGGCTGACGTGGTGGGGACCGCCGCCCAGACCGGCGCCGCGGTGGTCACAGGTGCGGCGCAGACCGTTGCCGGCTCCGGCAGTTCCAGCAGCAGCGCCCACAAATGAGGCAATCTGGCGCGCGCCTCCTCTGCCATTTGTGAAACTCTATGGAAACAGGGTCTTAGCTGTGCGCGAGGGGCTGGCGCGCGCCTCTACTCCGAGGCTGGTCAACGTGACTGCAATTGATTAGCGTCCGCCCCGCTAAAGCCGGAGGGCAGAATGGATCGGCTGATCGAGGGCTATCGCCAGTTTCGCCGGACGGGTTGGCCGCGCGAGCGGGCGCTCTATGCCGAGCTCGCCAAGGGGCAGGCCCCCGAATATCTCATCATTTCCTGCTGCGACAGCCGCGCCGATCCGGCGCTGATCTTCAGCGCCCGTCCGGGGGAGCTTTTTGTTCTGCGCAATGTCGCCAATATCGTACCGCCCTTTGAGCCGGGCGGGGGGTACCATGGCACGTCCTCGGCAATCGCCTTCGCGGTCCTGCAGCTCAAGGTCCGCAGCATCGTGGTGATGGGACATGCCAAATGCGGGGGGATCGCGGCGGCGCTGAACCGGCAGGTGGCCGCACCGATGCCGTTTCTGTCCGAATGGATCTCGCTTCTGGAGCCGGCGGTCCTGCGCTGCCCGCATACCGATGACGATCGCCACACTGAAGTGGAGCGCGAGGGCGTGCGCCTGTCTTTGGAGCGGCTCATGAGCTTTCCCTTCGTTGCCGAGCGTGTGGGCCAAGGGGTGCTCAAGCTCGAGGGCGCCCGCTTCGGAATCGCTGACGGCCAGCTCGAGTGGCTGGACAAGCAGACGGGCCTTTTCCGGCCCGTCCATTAGCCAGAGTCAGAAATTGTCTTTGCGCCGGCGGGTTTCGGCGATGACCGCGATGGTGGTCGCCTGTTCCAGCCCGAGACTGCGCCGCAGCTCGCTCGACGCCGGTCGCAGAAAGGGATTTGTGGCCTTTTCAAGTGCCATGGTCGAAGGAATGGTGGGGGAGTTGTTGGCCCTCAGCCGTTCAACCTCGGCCATGCGGGCCTTGAGCGCGGCATTGCCGGGTTCCAGCGTCAGGGCAAAGCGGCCATTGTTCAGCGTGTATTCGTGGCCGCAATAGATTCTCGTCTCATCGCCAAGACGCATCAGCTTTTCCAGCGCCTCCCAGAGCATCTGCGCGGTGCCTTCAAACAGTCGACCGCAGCCCATCGCGAACAGCGTGTCTCCGGTAAAGACGGCACCGTCCATCAAAAAGGCGAGGTGGGAGCGAGTGTGGGCCGGGATTTCGAGGACCTCCACGGCAAGGGAACCAAATTGCCAGCCGCTGGCCTCGTCGACGCCGGTATCGATGCCGGGAATGCGGGCACGATCCATTGCCGGGCCCACGACCTCGGCGCCGAACTCAGCCTTGAGCTCGAGATTGCCACCCACGTGATCGGGGTGATGATGGGTATTTAGGATATGGGTGAGCTTGCGGCCGGCAAGCTGCCGGCGTACCGGTTCAGCTTCGGAAGGATCGACGACCGCACAAAGCCCCGTCTGGGTCTCCTCGATCAGATAGGCATAATTGTCGGTCAGGCAGGGAACGAGTTCGATTTTCAGCGGCATCTGGATTTCCTTGACAGGGCAGGAAAGGTTTTAGCAGCCGGGCCGCCCCCGTTGAACCACATCCTCTGCCGGAGTAGGCAGGTTACATGCAAATCGATGCGGGCGAGCTGGCAAATTTCTACGAGACGTCCCTCGGGCAGGTCGCGCGCCGCACGATCCTTCGGCGCATCCGTGTGCTGTGGCCGGATGTGCATGGACAACGGGTTCTGGGATATGGCTTTGCCACGCCTTACCTGCGTGTCTTTCTCAGTGAGGCAGAACGCGTCATTGCGCTGATGCCTGCGCAGCAGGGGGTCTTGGGATGGCCCTCCGAGAAGGTTCTGTCGGTCCTCGGGGAGGAAGACGCACTGCCCTTTGCGGACGCCTTGTTCGACCGGATTCTCATGATCCATGCGCTGGAGACGGCCGAATCCTCGCGGACCTTGATGCGCCAGATCTGGCGCGTGCTTCAGCCCGGAGGCCGCCTTGTAATCGTGGCGCCCAATCGCCGCTCACCCTGGTCGCTGGCCGAGACCTCGCCTTTTGCCCAGGGCCGGCCGTTCACCGCTGCGCAGCTTGCCCGTGTCCTGGGCGATGGTCTGTTTGTACCGGAACGCTGGGATTACGCGCTGCTGTTTCCGCCCCTTCCCGGGCGCCGGCTGGTGCGCACCGGCAGAGGCTGGGCACGTATTGGCCACCGTCTGTGGCCAGGGCTCGCCGGCGTTCATCTCGTGGAAGCGCGCAAGACACTTTATGGCGCGCCCTCTCTGGCCCCGGCGATGCGCCGGCGCTTCATGCCCGCGCGTGTCTCAGGCTAGCGGTGCGGCCAGCCTTTGACCGCATGGCACCTCTGCACCAGACGCCGCCCGCGTTGGGAGCCCGGTTGCTGCGGCATTTGCATTTTTGCCCGCACCTGTTCGCCTTGTGATGTGCAAATGCGCCATGGCCGTCACTAACGCTGTGCCGTGCGCCTTCCTATCTGCCTGAGCACCGGGCCTTGGGCCCCAATTCAGGAAAGGAACCCTTCGATGACGTCCAACGGTTTTGCCAGCACGGCTGCGCTTCTCACATTGATTGCATTTACGGGTGCGGCACAGGCACAAAACGCCAATTGGCAAACCTGCACGCACAAGGCACAGGCTCTTGCTCACGCCATGGCCCAGCATCGCGACGCCGCTGACCTTAAGGCCGTGCGCATCAAGCGCGGCCAAGCCTTGCGCGAATGCAACAGCGGATTTTATCGCCTCGGCATCTATCACTACGAGGCTGCACTGCGTCTGCTCACCCAGGCGCAGAAGCGTCACGCATCATAGTACTCAAGGATGGCGTTCTGTCCGCCATCAGCTCCAGCCGTCACACGCGCGCAATCCCGGCGCGTGTGATGGCGGTTCCCGCCACTGCCGCCGCCGGCGCACGCCGCCATGGGCCGAGCACAGGCACGCATAGCTGGCCCGATCACCGGTCCGGACTTTCGACTTTCCGTCTCGCGCGGGCGTGTTAGCTCCTGGCGCATCGCTGCAAGGGCTGCTGGCGGGCGGCCCGAGCGCTTTGCCTTTTTGCGCTGGCACCTCTATCAATACGGCCCGCTGCTGCTGCGCGCAGCGGCGCTCTGCCTCGTCTGGGGTCGGGCGACACCGGCGCTGGCGCCGTGTGCGATGCGTATCACCGATGGTTGGAAACCTTCATCTCGAATGGCACTGCCTCAATCCAGCACCGTCGACGACATTCTGGCCATCGACGAGCAGATCCATAATCTCCTGATGCAGCGTGCGGCGGCTGTGGCGGCGCTGCGCCAGCAGCCCGGCGCCCAGTGGGGCCTGCGCCCGGCGGCGGATGGGGCCGAGGTGCGCAGGCTTGCCGCCCGCCATCGTGGCAGTTTTCCGCTCCGGGCGGCCTTGCGCATCTGGCGCGAAATCCAGATGTCCGCCCTTGCTGGCGAGGGAAACTTTTCCGTTCATGTCTTTGCCGGCGAGAACACACTGGCGTTCTGGGACCTGGCCCGCTTTTATTTCGGGGCCACACTGCCTGTGATCGGCCACGCGACAGCGGCGGCGGTCGTCCATGCCTGCGCCGAAGACCGTTTGTCCTGCGGGGTGGTGCCGTTCCCGGAAAGTGCGGAAAATGTCTCGCCCTGGTGGGCTCAGCTGGCCGCTGCGGGCGAAGGCGGACCGCGCATCATTGCCCGGCTGCCGCTGCTCAAGCAGGACGGTGGACGTTTCGATTATCCCGATGCCTACGCGATCGGCTCTATCAAACAGGAAGCAACCGGCGCTGACAGTTCCGTGCTGTTTGTCGAAACCAGCCAGGAACTGAGCCGCGCCCGCCTTCAGACTCTGCTCAAGCAATTCAAGATCACGGCGCGCATTCTGGCCGCCGGGCAGGAGGGCGGCCGCAGCCTCAGCCGCGAACTGCTGATCGAAACGCAGGATTTTGTTGGCGAGGGTGATCCGCGCATTGCTGCCTTGCTGGCGGCCGGCGGCGAGGTCATCCTGCGCGCGGTCGCCATTGGCGGCTATGCCAGAATGCAGATTTCGGATAAGGACCCACGCCTATGACGCTGTCGCCCCGTCCCGGGATTTCGAAAATCTCTCCTTATGTGGGTGGCCGCGCCAGCGTTGGCGGGCTGGAGCGCGTGTTCAAGCTTTCCTCGAATGAATCTCCGCTTGGTCCAAGTCCGGCCGCGCGTGAGGCATTCGTGCGGGCGGCGGAAAATCTTGCAATCTATCCCGAAGGCAGCGCGCGGATTCTGCGCGAAGCGATCGCAGAAGCCCATGGGCTCCATCCCGAACGCATCGTCTGTGGCAATGGTTCCGATGAACTTCTCACCCTGCTTGCCAACGCCTATCTGCGCCCGGGCGATGAAGTGATGTTCAGCCAGCATGGCTTTCTCGTTTACCGCATCGCCACGCTGGCCAATTCGGCGGTGCCGGTCGCCGTGGGTGAACGCGACCTGCACTGCGATGTTGATGCCATGCTCCGTGCCGTGAACGGGCGCACCCGCCTTGTCTATATCGCCAACCCCAACAATCCCACCGGCAGCTACCTGTCCAGCCAGGAGCTGCGCCGTCTGCATCAGGGACTGCCCGAACAGGTACTGCTCGTGATCGACGCTGCCTATGCCGAATATGTCCGCCGCAATGATTATGAGAGCGGTATCGAACTTGTCTCCCAATTCGACAATGTGGTGATGACCCGCACCTTCTCGAAGGCTTACGGTCTTGCGGGACTGCGGGTTGGCTGGGCCTTCTGTGCCTCAGAGGTCGCAGCCACTCTCAACCGCATCCGTGGCCCCTTCAACGTCTCAGTGCCGGCGCAGGCCGCAGCCGCCGCAGCGGTTCGCGATCGTGCCCATCTCGAAAGGGCTCTGGCGCACAATGACAAATGGCTCCACTGGCTGACCCGGGAATTGCGGAGCCTGGGACTGCGCGTTGATGACAGTGCCGGGAATTTTCTTTTGCTCCATTTTGCGCCCGAGGGGCCCTTTACGGCTGACAGGGCTGATCAGTTTCTGTCGCATCGGGGCCTTATTCTGCGCGCCGTCGCCAATTACGACCTTCCGCACTGTCTGCGTCTGACGGTTGGCAGCGAAGAGGCCAATCGCCTTTTGGTGGAGACGTTGCGCGCCTTTCTGGGAAAGGCTGGGTGATGGGTTCGACGGTGTCCACCTTGTTCAACAAGGTTACCCTGATCGGTGCCGGGCTCATCGGCTCCTCATTGTCCCATGCCATACGCCGCGGCCAGCTTGCCGGCGAGATTGGCATCCATGATGCGAGCGCAGAGGTCCTGGCCGAAGTCACAGCGCTTGGTCTGGCCGATAAAGTATTCGAGGATCTTGGCGCTGCCGTTCTCGATGCCGATCTGGTGATATTGGCCACCCCGCTGGGCAGCTTTGGCGCGCTGGCAGAAAAGATTGCGCCCTACCTGAAGGCGGGAGCGATCCTCTCCGATACCGGCTCGGTGAAGGGCTGTGTCATCCGCGATGTCGGGCCCTTCGTGCCTGAAGGCGTGCACTTCATTCCGGCGCACCCGGTCGCCGGTACCGAACAATCCGGCCCGCGCGCGGGGTTTGCCGAACTGTTCGATGGCCGCTGGTGCATCCTGACCCCGGTCGCCGGTACCGATGCCGGAGCGCTCGTGAGGTTGACGCAGTTCTGGCAGGGCTGCGGCAGCGAGGTCGAGCTGATGGAGGCCCGCCATCACGATCTGGTGCTTGCGATCACCAGTCACGTGCCGCACCTCATTGCCTACAACATCGTCGGCACAGCCGATGACCTGCAGACTGTCACCGAAGGCGAGGTGATCAAATATTCGGCGGGCGGATTTCGCGATTTCACCCGCATTGCCGCCTCTGATCCCACCATGTGGCGCGATGTGTTCCTCAACAATCGAGAGGCGGTGCTGGAGATGCTCGGTCGGTTCACCGAAGATCTGAACATGCTTCAGCGTGCAATCCGCTGGGGCGATGGCGATACCCTCTTCAATCTCTTCACGCGCACCCGTGCCATCCGTCGTTCCATCGTCAGTGCAGGGCAGGAAAACGCCGAAGCCAATTTCGGACGCAACCGCAGGCTCCCGTCCTGAGGTTGCGAGCTCAATCGTCATCCATTTTCAGGGCGGCAATGAAGGCCTCTTGCGGGATCTCCACCTTGCCGAACTGACGCATCTTCTTTTTGCCCTCCTTCTGCTTGTCGAGGAGCTTGCGCTTGCGCGAGATGTCGCCGCCATAGCATTTGGCAGTGACGTCCTTGCGCAACGCGCTGATGGTTTCGCGGGCGATCACCTTGCCCCCGATCGCAGCCTGAATGGGTATCTGGAAGAGATGGCGGGGGATCAGCTCCTTGAGCTTCTCACACATCGAGCGGCCACGGGATTCAGCGCGCTGGCGATTGACGATCATGGACAGCGCATCCACCGCCTCGCCATTGACGAGGATGCTCATCTTGACCAGATCGCCCTCTTCATAGCCGGCAATGGCATAATCGAAGCTGGCATAGCCGCGTGAGACCGACTTGAGGCGGTCATAGAAGTCAAACACGACCTCGTTCAGCGGCAGGTTGTAGACCACCATCGCGCGGTTGCCTGCATAGGTCAGTTCCTGCTGATGGCCGCGGCGATCCTCGCAGAGCTTGAGGACCGCACCGAGATACTCGTCGGGCACCATGATGGTTGCCTTGATCCATGGCTCTTCGATGAAGGCGATCTTCATGACCTCGGGCATGTCGGCGGGATTATGCAGTTCTTGCATCTCGCCATTGGTGCGATGGATACGGTAGATGACACTTGGCGCAGTGGTGATGAGATCGAGGTTGAACTCCCGCTCGAGCCGCTCGCGCACGATCTCAAGGTGCAAAAGCCCAAGAAAGCCGCAGCGAAAGCCAAAGCCCAGTGCGGCGGAGCTTTCGGTTTCGTAGGTGAAGCTGGCATCATTCAGATGCAGCTTGGCGAGGGCATCACGCAGATCGTCAAACTGGCCGGCATCAACCGGAAACAGACCGCAGAACACAACCTGCTGCGCGGGCTTGAAGCCGGGCAGGGCGACGGTGACGCCTCTCTTCTCGTCGGTGATGGTATCGCCGATCTGGGTATCTGCCACCTGCTTGATCGCGGCGGTCAAAAACCCGACCTCACCGGGGCCGAGCGTCTCGACAGCCTCCTTTTTGGGACGGAACACGCCCACCTGTTCGACATTGTAAACGGCATCGGACGCCAGCATGCGGATGCGCTGGCCTTTCCTCAGCGTGCCGTCGACGATGCGCACGAGTACGACAACGCCCAGATAGGCATCGTACCAGCTGTCGACGAGCAGCGCCTTCAGCGGCGCCTCGCGCTGCCCCTTGGGGGGCGGAAGATGGCTCACGATCGCCTCAAGCACGGCATCGATGTTAAGGCCGGTCTTGGCCGAAATCTCGATCGCGTTCGAGGCGTCAATGCCGATCACATCTTCGATCTGCTGACGCACGCGCGCGGGCTCTGCGGCCGGCAGATCAACCTTGTTGAGCACCGGCACGATCTCAAGATTGGCATCGATGGCCTGGTAGACATTGGCAAGGGTCTGGGCTTCGACCCCTTGGGACGCATCGACCACGAGCAAGGCTCCTTCGCAGGCGGCCAGACAGCGGCTCACTTCATAGGCAAAATCGACGTGGCCGGGGGTGTCCATCAGATTGAGGACATAATTCTGACCATCCTTGGCGCGGTATTCCAGGCGGACGGTCTGGGCCTTGATGGTGATGCCCCGTTCCCGCTCGATATCCATGGAATCGAGCACTTGCTCTTTCATTTCACGGCTCGAAAGCCCGCCCGTGATCTGGATCAGGCGGTCGGCAAGGGTAGATTTGCCGTGGTCGATATGGGCAACGATGGAAAAGTTGCGGATGTGGGCAAGTTCAGTCATGGGCGCGATATATAGGCCTGCCGGAACCGCGTAAAGCGAAGCTGCTTTCCCGGCGCAGGCTTTATAGCCGCGCCACCCGCTGCCAAGGCCTTCAGCGCCCTGGCTTTGGCACGCGGCGCAGCAGGCTTCGGAGCGGGAACAATGCGGCCAGCTGCAAGATCACGGAAACCGCGACCAACCCCCAAGGGGACAGGTCATAGAGTTCGCCGCTCAGCGCACTACCGGCAAACCAGGCAACACCATAGAGCGCGGTGAAGATGCCGTAGGCCCGGGCCCGGGCATGTTCGGCGACAAGATCTGCAAGTCCCGCGTTCATCACCGCGTCATGAACCCCGAGCGCGAGCCCCCACAGGATGGTGCCGACGACGGCCGCAGCAAAGCCGCCCAGAAACACGAGCGGGGCTACGGCGGCACCGCACAGGATTGCGGGCACCAATACGCTCAGCCCGCGCCGGTCATAGCCGCGTCCGAAGGCAAGGCTGCCAACCCCGGCGGCGGCCATCGCTGCGGCGTAGAGGATCGGTACCCAGTGGGCGCTCATGAGCCGCGCCTGCACGTAGTGATAGGCAATCAGGGGATAATCGCAAAAACCCGCCGCAATGAAGCCGGCGGCGCCCGCATAAAGCCAGAAGGCACGCGGTAATGCGGTGCCGGTGGTTGCCACGGGTGGCCCTGCAACCTCGCCGGCAAAGCCATAGCGCAGGCGCAGGATCATCACGGCAAGCAGCGCCGACACCGCAGGAATGGCAAGCCAGGCAAAGGCCGCGCGATAATCATGGTGGCTGGCGAGCACCCACGCCGCAATCAGGGGCCCGCCCATGGCTCCGGTCTGATCCATGGCTTCATGCAGGCCGAAGGCCCAGCCCTGGCCGATGTGATGGCCTGCACGCGACTTCAAGGTGGAGGCTGCGGGGCTCCTGACGGCCTTTCCCGCCCGCTCCATCACGATGAAGGCGGTGGCGGACCAGAGGTTACCAGCCAGCGCCAGAAGCGGCACGGCGGACATCTGGATGACATAGCCCAAAAGGGTGATGGCCCAGTAGCGGTGCGTGCGTTCGGCGAGCCTGCCGCTGCCCAGTCGCAGCACATAGCCCAAGAGCTCGCTGCCTCCCGCGATCAGGCCGACGATCAGGCCGGTTGCGCCCAGACTGCCGAGGAACGGTCCGGTAATGGCCCGCATGCCTTCATAGGCCATGTCGGCGAAAAAGCTGACCGCGCCAAAGGCGACGATGAAGGCGAGCGCAGAACGGGCATCAAACGCGCGCTGCATTGCCTTGATCTGCTCCGGCGCCCTGGCTGCGTAACAGGCCGCCGGTGGCTTTGGCCACGAGGGCGATGATGTTCGTCGCGATCGCCTCGATCTGTGCATCGGTGAGGGTCTTGTCCCGCGGCTGCAGGCGTACGCGGATGGCGATCGACTTCTTGCCCTGCGGTACACCCTCTCCGGCATAGAGATCGAACACGCTGACGCTTTCGATCAGCGTGCGGTCGGCCATGCGCACGGCCTTTAGAATTTCTTCAGCGCCAACCGCATCGTCCACCACAAAGGCAAAATCACGTTCGACCGGCTGCAGCGGGCTTGGTGCGAAGACCGGGCGGGCCTTGCCCTTGCTCTTTGGTTCGGGAATGCGATCAAGGAAGAGTTCGCAGGCGAG
>JAKAVI010000088.1 GCA_021817355.1 Pseudomonadota bacterium
GGTGTCCACCGTAAGCCCATTATCCTCGTCGACACTGCAGATTATTACGCGCCCCTCCTGGCCCTGCTCGAACATGTGGTGCGTCATGGCTTTGCCCGCCCTGAAAGTCTGGCCTTTGTCAGGCGCGTGCCCGACGTGGCGGCGGCGATCGAAAGCCTGCACCAAGCCGCAGCTCCCTGACTTGTACGGAGGGGCAGTAGGCGGACGCCCTAGCTGGCGGAGGACGAGAGCCGGTGTGCGGCTGACCCAAGGGGGCGCCGGCGCCCCCTTACGACAGCGGCCTTGGCGCCGATGCGAGCAGGTGACGGAAATAGCGGACGGCCGAGGGGGCATCCCAATGGGCGGTTCCTACCACCCGCGCAATCTCCCGCCCGGCGGGGTCGATCAGGATCGAGGTCGGCAGCCCGTAGGCATCAAAGCTCCGGAGGAAGGCGTGGGCGGGATCGCGCCACACCCCGAGCCTCTCGGCCTGATGGGCAGCGAGAAAGGCCCCGATTGTCTTGGCATCGGCATGGCCGACATTGACGGCCACAATATCAAGGCCACCCCCCTTCAGGGCGGTTTTCAGGGCCGCCAGCGCCGGCAGCTCGCGCACGCAAGGCGCACACCAGGTGGCCCAGAGATTGACGAGCAGATAGTGTCCGCGGAAGCTGTCCAGCATCCTCAGCCGCCCACGCCCATCGGCGACAGCGATATCCGGGGCCTGGCGGGGATGGCGGAGGGGCTGAAGGCGGGACAGCGCCGACGGCGGGCTCTGCACCGCGTGGACAGGCCCCGACAGGATCACATATAGAACCCCGGCAAGGACCGCCGTGGCGACGGCAAGTACGGCGGCAGGCAAGGGCTTCAAGACGGCCTTGGCAGCAAATCGAGGCATCAAGCACCAATGACAACGAACAAAATGTGGGGCGGGCGGTTTTCTGAAGGACCCGCGTCGATCATGGAGAAAATAAACGCCTCCGTCGATGTCGACAAACGTCTCGCCGCGGAAGATCTTGCCGGATCAAAGGCTCATGCCCGAATGCTGGCGGCCTGCGGTATCATCACAGACGCCGATGGCGCAGCGATTGTCAGCGGACTGGAGGAGATCGAGGCCGAGATCGCGGCCGGCCACTTCGAATTCAGGCGGAGCCTTGAGGACGTGCATCTCAACATCGAGAGCCGGCTGGCCGAAAAGATCGGTCCGGTTGCCGGCCGGCTGCACACCGCGCGTTCCCGCAATGATCAGGTCGCCACCGATTTCAGGCTGTGGGTGCGCACGGCCTGCGGCCGCGCCGAAGAGGGGCTCAAGGCGCTCCAGCAGGTGCTGCTCGATCTGGCAGCGGCCCATGCCGACACCATCATGCCGGGGTTTACGCACATGCAGCCGGCCCAGCCGGTGACCTTCGGCCACCATTGTCTGGCCTATATCGAAATGTTTGCCCGTGATCGCGATCGCCTGGTGCACTGCGCCCGGCGCCTCAACGAATGCCCTCTGGGTGCGGCGGCCCTGGCCGGAACACCCTATCCCATCGACCGCAACATGACGGCCAAGGCCCTTGGCTTTGACGGGCCTGCGCGCAATTCCCTTGATGCGGTTGCTGCGCGCGATTTCGCCCTTGATTACCTCGCCGCCGCCACCATCGCGGCCACCCACCTCTCCCGCCTGGGCGAAGAAATCGTCATCTGGGCAAACCCCGGCTTCGGCTTCATCCGCCTGAGCGATGCCTTCTCCACCGGCTCATCCATCATGCCCCAGAAACGCAATCCGGATGCGGCTGAGCTTGTCCGCGCCAAGAGCGGGCGCATTCTGGGCAGCTTCGTCGGCCTCACGACGGTGATCAAGGCACTGGCCCTTGCCTACGCCAAGGATCTCCAGGAAGACAAGGAGGCGGTATTTTCGGCCGCCGACGCCCTTGAGCTGTGCCTTGCCGCCATGGCCGGCATGCTCAGTGACATCACGGTGCGGCCCGAGCAGATGCGCCAGGCGGCCGAAGCCGGCTTTCCCACCGCCACCGACCTTGCCGACTGGTGCGTGCGCGAGCTTTCAATTCCCTTCCGCGAGGCCCACCATATCGCTGGCGCAATCGTCAAACAGGCCGAACAGATGGGTGTGGCATTAGCCGAACTGCCGCTGTCGCAGATGCAGGCGGTCGAGCCGCGCATCGATGCGCGGGTCTTTGCGGTGCTAACGCTGGAGGCCTCGGTCAACGCCCGCCGCAGCTTTGGCGGTAGCGCGCCTGAGCAGGTACGCAGCCAGCTCGCCCATTGGCGCAGGAACCTCTCATGATCCGCCGTGTTCTGCTGCTCAGCGTCCTTGTGCTCGTGCTGGCAGGATGCGGCGTCAAAGCTAACCTCGTCATGCCCGATGGCAAGCCCACGCCCAAGGGCCAGCAGGATCCGTCACGCCCGCCAAGCCCGTTGGGACAATAATGCGTCACTTCGAATATCGGAACGGCACCCTTCATGCCGAAGAGGTCAATCTCGCTACCCTGGCGCAAGAGGTTGGAACCCCGTTTTACTGTTACTCGGGTGCGGCTCTGCGCCATCACTATGAGAGCTTCGCTGCAGCCATGCCGAAAGGCTCCTTGATCGCCTATTCGGTCAAGGCCAATGGCAATCTCGCCATTCTGCGCCAGCTCGCCCGGTTGGGCAGTGGCGCGGACATCGTGTCAGGCGGTGAGCTGCACAAGGCGCTGGTAGCAGGCATCGCTCCGGCGCGCATCGTCTATTCAGGTGTCGGCAAAACCGTTCGCGAGATGACGCGCGCGCTCAACGCCGGCATCCTCCAATTCAACGTCGAAAGCGAAGCCGAACTTGAGGCACTCAATAGCGTTGCCCTCTCTTTGGGCACACGCGCGCCAATCGCCATCCGGGTCAATCCCGATGTCGATGCACGAACCCATGCCAAGATCACCACCGGCACCAAGCAAAGCAAATTCGGCATTTCCTGGAACCGTGCCCGCGAGGTCTACGCCCATGCCGCCCGTCTGAAGGGTATCCGCATCGTCGGCATCGATTGTCATATTGGCAGCCAGATCGTCGAGCTGGCGCCCTTCGAAGCCGCCTTCAGCCGTATCATCGCGCTCGCACGCGAACTGCGGGCCGAGGGCCACACCATCTCCTCGATCGATTTCGGCGGCGGGCTTGGCGTTGCCTACCGCGCCGACAACGCCCCACCGGCTGAGCCCAGCGCCTATGGCGCCATGATCGCCGCCTTGACCGGCACCCTTGACGCGCAACTGATCTTCGAACCTGGACGACGCATCGTGGCCGAAGCCGGCATCCTCGTGACGCGGGTCATTTACGTCAAGGAGGCCGAAACCAAGCGCTTTGTCATCCTCGATGCCGGCATGAACGATCTGCTGCGCCCAGCGCTCTATGATGCCTATCACGAGATCGTGCCCCTGCATGGCCCCAAGGCAAACACAACTGTCTACGATGTTGTCGGTCCGGTATGTGAAACCGCCGATCTTTTCGCGCACGAGCGCCCCCTCCCCGAGCTTAAAGCGGGTGATCTTGTCGCCATTCTGACCGCCGGGGCCTATGGCGCCGTCATGGCATCGTCGTACAATGCACGACCGCCAGCCGCCGAAGTGCTCGTCGACGCAAAAAACTGGGCGATCATACGTGGCCGCGCAGATGAGGATGCCCTTGTCCAACAGGATCAACTCCCGCCCTGGCTGGAAGACTGACCGCATCGAGCGCTTCATCGCGCTGGCGCGCGTCATCGCAGCATTCGAACGGCTGTGGCCTCGCCTGTGGCCTGCCACCGGTCTCATCGGTCTGTGGCTGGCTGCGGGCCTCTTTGGTGCCTTTGCACTGCTGCCTGGCTGGTTGCACCTCTTTCTGCTCCTGCTCGTCATCGTCGCCATCGCCGATCGCACTCTTTTGCAATGGCAGAGCTTCGTGTGGCCGAGCTGGCAGGACGGCGCCCGCCGTCTGGAGCGTGATTCAACCCTTGCCCACCGGCCCATCAGCGAAGCCGACGACACCCTGGCCCTCGGCCGGGGCAATGCCTATGCCGAGGCCCTGTGGCGCGCGCACCGGCGCGCAGCACTCGCCCGCATCACGCGGCTGCGCCTTGGCCTTGCCCATCCTAGGCTGGCAGACAGAGACCCCCATGGCCTGCGTTTTGTAGTGCTCGCACTTCTGGTCGGCGGCGCCGTGGTTGCAGGCTCTGACTGGCCAGCGCGCCTGGCCGCCGCCTTCCTGCCCGATTTTACCCCTGCCCAAAGCGCACATCTGGATGCCTGGATCACCCCACCTGCCTATACTGGCGAGGCACCCCTTTATCTGAGCCGACACACAAACCACATTCGGGTGCCACAAGGCTCCCAGCTGGTGATCCGCGTGCATGGCGCCCTTGCTCCGCCGCGGCTGACCAGCGCTGAGGGGCGCACACCGCACTTTAGGGTAGCGGCAGCCGGGCATGGCCGCGAATTCATGAGCTCATCGCCGCTCATGAGGAGCGGGCGGATCGCCGTAATCGCCGATGGACAAACTCTCGCCCGCTGGCGGATCGAGGTCGAGGCTGATCGCCCACCTGTAGTCGGCTTTGCTGCCCCGCCACAGCCCACCGCGCGCGATGCCACCAAATTCTCGATCCTGGCCAAGGATGCGTATGGCATTACCAAACTCGAACTGAGCCTCGCCCCGCTTGAGGGGGTGCGCAAAGCGCCAGAGGTCTTGGCGCTGCCGGTCGATGACCCCAGCGCCAAGACCTTGCGCGAGACAGTCTACGAGGATCTGTCCCAAAGCCCCTATGCCGGCCTCAAGGTCCGCGCGATTCTGACCGCCACCGATGCCGCAGGAAAGAGCGGCCAGAGCGCAGCGGCCGTCTTTACGCTGCCCCAGCGCATCTTCACCAATCCCCTCGCGCGGGCACTCGTGGAACAGCGACGCCATCTGATTGTGGGCGATCTTGCCGCACTTCCGCAGGTGGTGGCGACACTCAACGCACTTACATTCGCGCCCCAATATTTTTTCGTCGGGCGCCTGGGTGCTTACCTGGCCATCCGCAGCGCCTACCATGGCTTGCGCGACGTCCAGGATCGCCACGACATTGTGCGTGTCGAGGATCTTCTGTGGCAGACCGCCCTTGCCCTTGATCACAAGGACGCCACCGATCTTGCCCAGCAATTGCGCGCGCTGCAGGCCATGCTGACAAAGGCCCTGGCCAGCGGCGCCCCGCAGAGCCAGATCAGCCAGCTGATGAAGCGCTATCAAAAGGTGCTGCAAGACTATCTGGCGAAGCTTGCACAAAACGCTGCACCGGGGGCCATGACCCTCCCATCGCCCCACGTCCGCATCATCACCGGACAAGAACTCGAAGACATGATGAAGGCGATCC
>JAKAVI010000344.1 GCA_021817355.1 Pseudomonadota bacterium
GAGCCTGGTCCGGATCATGCTTTCGGAGCCGCAATCGGTGGATCGTTGGGCGACGGCATATTGCCAACCGGAGGCTGCGACACGTAGGGCGCTGCAAGCGCCGAGATTTCTTCGCTGCTAAGCCTCACCTCCACCGCTGCGATCGGCGCATCAAGCTGGGACAGCCTTGTCGCACCAATAATCGGGGCCGTTACGCCCGGCTTTGCGAGCAGCCACGCCAGAGCTATCTGCACCGAGCTTACGCCACGTGCCTGCGCGACAGCGTTCAGCGCCTCGATGACCGCCTCGTCCTCGGGGCGGTTAAAGCGCGTGGCATACATAGGGCTCTTTGACCGCGTGGTCCCCGCCTGCCGGTTACCGGCCAGACGTCCCCCTGCCAGCGGTCCCCAGGGAAGCAACCCGACACCTTCCTCCAGGCAGAGCGGATTCATCTCCCGCTCCTCCTCGCGATAGAGCAGGCTGTACTGGTTCTGCATGGTGACAAAGCGGGTACAGTTCTTTGCATCGGCGCGCAGCAGGTATTTCGCGAACTGGTAGCTCAGCATCGAACTGGCACCCACGTAGAGTGCCTTTCCGGCCTTGACCACGTCGTTGAGGGCCTCGATGGTTTCGTCGATGGGTGTGTGGTAATCGAAGCGGTGTATCTGATAAAGATCGACATAATCCATACCAAGGCGCTGCAAACTGTCATCAATTGCGTGCATGATGTGCTTGCGGGAGAGCCCCGCGCGGTTAGGGCCTGCCGCCATCGGCACGAAGCATTTGGTGGCGACGACAATTTCATCGCGCCGTGCCCCATATTCCTTCAACGCCCGTCCCAGTATTTGCTCGCTTTGGCCCCGGGAGTAGGCGTCCGCAGTATCAAAAAAGTTGATCCCTGCCTCGAGCGCCTTTTTGACAATCGCAAAACTGTCTGCTTCGGAAATCATCCAGTCGGCCATGCTGCCGAAGCTCATGGTACCGAGGCAAATGCGTGAAACCTGCGTTCCGGTTGATCCAAGCGCGGCGTACTTCATCGGGAATGCCCTCCACAGAGATTGGTCAGATGTTTCTCGCGTGGCCAAGAAGTAGCCACAGAGCAGCCCCTCGGGGCCGACACGGGGTCAACTCACGTCCATTTGCAGTAATACCCCAGTGGCCCGGAAGGACCAAATGAGGCATCGTCATGCCCGGCCGGCCGGCCAAGAAGACGTGCTGAGGGGTTGATCCCCATAAAGCCCGAAAGTGAGAGTTGTCATGAAGCTGATCTATTCAAGCGATGAGATCCTGGCCGATGCGCCTTATGCGCGCGCCAATCTTTACGAGGCACGCAGGCTTCATGGCGGTTTCGATGCGACCGGCTCCTATATTTCTCCGCGCACGCTTGGGCGATGGCCTGCCATCCGCGCCTGGCGCGATCACCTGTTCGCCGAGGGTGGCGAGCTGATAGAAGCGTCAACACAGGTGCTCCGTGCCACTCATTACCCTTCAGCGGCGCAGATGAAACTGTTGCTGCAGAACGGCATCACGCTCCCGCTTTGGAATTCACTTACCACGATCGGCATCATTGAAGGTCGCGGCAGGATGCTCACCACCGTCACGGCACCGGACTTTCAGTCCATGATCAATGGCGATATCTCGGGAACCGCCACTGCGCACCTGAACAAGGGACTTCTGCTTGCACACGGTCTCGACGAGGGTGGTGACGGGACAGACCGGGTTGGCGCGCACGATGCGATGTGGTTTCTCGTTCGCGATCTCGCACTTGGGGCGGGGCTGCACCCGATCCCGGAGCTGGCACCGCGTGAGGCACGGCCGGGATCCGACTTGCGCGAGATGCCGGCCCTGTCGCCGGAGGCCGAGGGGCTCATCAAGTTGCTGATGAATGTCCTTATGGTCGAAATTCGGGCGGAACGGGGGTTTGCTTTTAATATCGCACTTTTGCGGGATCAGGAGCTGTTTACGGGGCGTCGCGACAAGGCCGAACTGGCGGCAGCGATCGTCTCCCAGATTCAGCAGGACGAGGCACCGCACGTTGCCTATCTGCAGCTGGTGATCTCCGAAATGCGCCGATTTCCATTCAAGACTCTGGACGGGTGGGTCGAAGGCAAGACCTTTCTTGACCCCATCTGGGCCAAAGTGAGCGCATGGCATGCCAATCAGGTGCCATCAATCCAGCGAAACGAAGTGCGCGAGCTCGTAAAGGCATGCCTGGCGCATCGAAAGGACGGCAAATCTCTCATGCAGAGGTTTGATCTGCTTGAATACGACAATCAACACACGATGAACTGACGCCCTGGCAGCCAGTCCGGAGCAAGCCTTTACATGCGCTCAGGTTGGCCTTCCCGACCCCGCCACGGCCGCAGATGCCTTGCACATATAGTCTGGCGATCACGGGCCGCGTCGGAGCTTCCCGATCGTCCGAGCAATTAAAATCTGAAGAAGGTTGATGCGTTCGAGGCGAGCTGCTGATATCCCCGCGTCATATGTCAAGTAAAGCGCGCCCGTATATTCCTGCGCCTTTCACGTGGGCGGCAACCCGGCAAAGCGGGTGAACGCCACGCTCATCACCCGTTCCGGGCGGCAACCGGCCTGTTCTGCAATCCGGACGGTACCGCTCCCATCCTGCCGGAGCCTTACCTTTGCCAATGTCATGCATCCGCCAGCCAGACATGCCATGGGTACGATACCGCCCATGCGGAGTGCCGCGCGAGGTACCCCCAACAGCACTCCCTCGGTTCGACGCCTTCTGTGGGTGTCCCACGTGACTGCGGTGAGATCACACCGCAAAGCAATGACCAGCGCCAGGCCCCATATCCGTGATGCCCTCAGGCCGGAGCGGCTTGCCGGCTCCGTTTGGGATCCTGGCTGCAACCGGTCATGGCTTATGCGGCTGTCCCGGCGCGTATTCTGCCTCTATATGTCCCTTCAGTTCGGCGTTGGTGAACCAGACAGGTTTGGTCTTCATGGCAACAAACATACGGGTCTGATCATTGTAGTGCGGGGAATGGGGATGGCTTTCCGTCGCGCCATAGGGACTGATGCTCTGGGCAGAAACACGGCCGTTTTTATCCCAGGTTACGAAGATGATGAGCGTGTCACCATCATAGGCTCGTAATGTGCCGTTCTTCTGCAGTTTGCCGTAGACTGCGCGATAGGTATCTGGCCCGCCATCGATCGGCAGATTGATATTCCCGCGTATAATGCGATTGACTTGGCCCCATTTGGGATCAAGACGGCCGAAATGCGTTTTCAGGTTGACGATTGCCTTGCGGAAGGACGCAGCCAGAGAAACCGGCTTGCGATATTCCCATTCGGCGCGCATTACCGGAGCGATGGTCAGAACGGCCAGCGCCGTGCCACGATCTGCGATATTCGTCATCCGGTCCCAATGCCGGAGGATGTCCTGGGCACGGAGCATGTCGGCATCGCCATGGGCAGGCAGCGCAATCAGCTTGGCGACATCGGCCATGAATTCAGAGTGCCTGCTGTAGGCAAGATCATACTTGAATCTCCGGAAGGCCGCCGCGGTGATCGCCTTGTCACTGCCAAAGTTCTTCAGCGCACGCCAGGCCCGGTTAGTCATATTGGTCTGGATACCCATCCATTTGGGGAAATCGGCGGGCTTGAGGTCGTCTTCTGGCGCCGTTGCCACAAAGGGCGTGTTGTTCGAATTAAAAACGAAGCCGGATTTTGGGTTCCAGATCTGCGGTACCCTCGAAAATGGCAGATAATGGTGCCAGATCAGGTCGCTTCGCGTGCCATCTATATAACCCTGCCAGTTGATGCCTGGCTTGCGTACGGGAAACTCGGCATTATAGACGTAGCCGATATTTCCTTTTGCGTCGGCATAGACATAATTGATACTGGGTAACGCGCCCATCGCCAATGCCGCACGCCATTGTTTGAGATTCTGCGCCTTGTCGAGCCGGTAATACTCCAGCGCCTGACGCACTTCGCCCATTCCGGCATAGCGGACCGCGAAAGTGCCGTGATCGGTTTTCATCACCGGTCCCTGCGCTGCGAAGTAGACAGGGCGATAGGCCGTCCACACGATCGGGCCCCAGATCTTGACGCGGATCGCGGCTTCTTCAATCCTGAAATTATGCCAGCTGCCGTCAAGCCAGTACTGGTTCGCATTCTTGGGATTGATTTTCAGCCGATAGATATCGACGAGATCCGGATCATTGACCGTATTGGCCCACCCCAGATGTTCGTTGAAGCCGTGTAGCACGAAGGGCGCACCCGGAAAGAGGCCGCCCGCCATATGCCAACCCTGCTGACTTTGTACCACCACCTCGTACCACGCAACCGGGCCAGTATAGGGCTGGTGGGAATTGATTAGCAGACGCGTTGCACCGTCCGCCGAACGCAGAGGCGCCACTGCGGCACCATTGGACCCGATCTCCGGCGGAGGCGCACCCCCTGTCTTCCGCATCAGGCGGCGCAGCGTAGTCTGGAACCCGTAAAAGAAGGGCGTCTTGAAAATGAAGCCCGCTGCCACGTCCTGCCCGGTCATCGGTTGGAAATCCCGCTTCACTTCACCTGGATGCAGCGCGGCATAATAGTTCACGCCATCGGCATAAGCCTGCAGTATGGCGCGGAAGCTCGCCGGAAGATCCTTCTTGTAGCGTGCGCGAATGGTGGGCCACACCCTCATAAAATGTACAAGGTAATCGCCCGTTGCAGCCTTCATACCCTCACTTTCAGCCAGCCGCCCGCGTACGGCCATCGCTACATCCTGAATGGTCTTGAAGTCATCCTCGCTGTGGGCATAGCCAATGCCAAAGGCGACATCCGCGTCGGTTTTTCCCTCGACATGCGGTATGCCATAGGTATCGCGGATGATGGTGACGTGATATTGGGCGGCCCTGGCGACGGCCCCGCTGAGATCGGCATGCCGCAACCAGACAATGCGCCCGGTCAGACACAGGAAGGCAAACACGATAAGCCCTGCTGCACCCAGCATGGCAGCAGCGATTCGGATAATTCGCATGGCCCCCTCTTTCCCGACTTCCCCAAAGCTAACCGGGATTGACGTGGAGCGTATCAGCATTCCAACCCGCAATGAATACGGGTGAAGCAGAATTCGGTTCAGACCTCGGACAACACATGATGCATGGTCGCGAAAGATAATTCATTCCGCGACCATGCGCTCCTAAATGTCGTCCCTAGTGCTGACCTGCCGGCACCATTGGGCCCGTCGAACCCACAAGAAAATCGAAGTCCGCCCCTTCGTGCGCCTGATTGACATGCTCCCTGTAAAGCTTGGCAAAGCCGCGCTCCTCGCTCGGCAACCGATGCGTTTTCTCCCAGAGCGTACGCCGGCGGGCAAGTTCTTCATCTGAGA
>JAKAVI010000090.1 GCA_021817355.1 Pseudomonadota bacterium
GTGTCCCAAGAACTGGATGCACAGCTGAGCAACTGCGAGCTTGTCTTTAATCTGGTTGAGAGTGTTGATGGTCAAGACGAACTCTGCGCCATGATCCCGGCCATGCTCGAAAGGCGTGGAATACCATTTACCGGCGCGTCGGCAGCAGCGATTCAGCTTACCTCTGATAAGCCTGCCACCAAACGCATATTGCGCGCCGGGGGAATTTCTACACCGGACTGGCACGAAGGCCCAAAATGGATAGGGCTCAATAGCTTGCGCCGCTATATCGTCAAGGCGGCGACCGCTGATGCCTCACTCGGATTAGATGACGGCGCGGTCGTTATTGGCACAGAGGTAGAAGCGCGCGCCGACGATTGTAGGCGGCGCTTTGGCGGGCGTTGGTTTGCTGAGACCTTCATTGACGGACGTGAATTCAATATTGCTCTGCTCGAAGAAGCCTCTGGCGTTAAAGTCCTGCCTGTGGCTGAGATGCGCTTTGTCGGGTGGGATGAAAAGCGGCCTCGCATAGTTGGCTATGGCGCCAAGTGGAATGCAGGAGACCCAGCATTCAGCGCGACTGTTCGCCACTTTGGCTGCGAGGGGCTTGAACCAGAGTTGGCTGCAGACCTGCACCTCATTGCTAGACGGTGCTGGAGGATCTTCGGGCTTTCAGGTTATGGGCGTGTCGATCTGCGCCTGGATTCGCGCCGGCAGCCACATGTTCTTGAAATCAACTGCAATCCCTGCCTCTCACCAGAGGCTGGGTTTGCAGCGGCGGCGCAGCAGGCCGGGCATGATTATCGGCAGTTGATTGATCACATTGTCTGGACAGCGCTTCAATGAACCAGTTTCGTCATGAACTTAGGGCGGGGGATGACGTCGATATCGCCGCGCTCGTTGCGCGCACGGGCGTCTTCAACCAAGAAGAGATTACCATTGCGCGTGATCTCGTGAGCGAGACCCGTTCAGGTGCGTCTGGCGCGGATTATCTGTTTCTGATTGCCGACGGTATGACGCGGATTGAGGGTTATACATGTTATGGCCGGATTCCGGGTACGGACAACCGCTATGAGCTCTACTGGATAGCGGTGGACCCGGACAGTCATCATCATGGCCTGGGGCGGGCATTGCTTGAGGCAAGCGAGCGCGATGTGCGGCGGCGGGGTGGGACACACTTATTTGCTGAGACATCTACGCGGGACGACTATGCGCCTGCGCGGCGATTTTACCGGGCCAATGGATACATCTGCCACGCCGAGGTACCGGACTTTCATGCTGATGGCGATGGGCTGGCAATTTTCGGTAAGCGATTATAGCACCGGCTCGGTTTCGATTACAGTTGGCCTTCGCAACTTCCGTTCCCTCCATATGATAAAAAGCCCTGACGCGATCACGATGATGGCACCCAGCATAACCCAGAAATTTGGTATTTCGGCGAACAGATACCAGCCAAGAGCGACGGCCCAAATCATTGACATGTAGTCAAAGGGCGCCAGCAGCGACGGTTCCGCATAGCGATAGCTGAATGTCATACCAATTTGCCCCAACCCGCCAAGAATGCCGCTTATTACGAGCCAAAGTGCGGACTCCCAACTCAAGGCTACGCGATCAAACGCCATGCTGACCCCGCCGGCGAGTGAACAGGTTGACATGAAGTAAAAAATGATTGTTTCGCCACGCTCTGTCTGATGCATCGAGCGGATGAGGACCACAACCACCGCGCTGAGAAAGGCGCCACTGAGGGCAAGGAACGCGCCGGTGGAGAAGCCGAATTGAGCCAGACCGCTCAGTCCTCCATGCGGCGCCAGCATGACGAGAACTCCCAAAAATCCGGCCGCCACAGCGCTCCACCGACGTGGACCTACTTTCTCGCGAAGGACCAGGGCTGCAAGTACGACAGCAAAGATAGGACTGACAAAACCGAAGGCGGTCAGGTCTGCTAACGGCAGCATGGCCAGCGCCGTGAAATTCATAAACATCGATGATACGCCCACGAGCGAGCGCACGGCATGCATGACCGGGCGATTGGTGCGGAAGGTTGCGCGAAGCCCGATCGTTCGTGAGGAAAGCAGCAGAACCGGAACCAGGGCAAAGAAAGCGCGGAAAAATATTTCTTCCCCGACTGGAACGGAACCGGCCAGACGCAATGTCGCATACATCAGAGAAAAGCAGATGGTGCCGCCCAGCTTCAGGGCAACGCCCTGACCAGACACGTTATTCACAGCCAGTCCCTTTGCATGATCATGAGGCAGGCGATAGTTGCTGCAATGACGATCCCAGGTACGACCTTGGCATAATCGCATTGCAGATACCTTTCGAAGGTATCATCGCCTGGCCTGCACCGCCTGGCGACGCCTGTTATCGGTGTTAAGGGTGGGGTTGGGGTCACAGGCATGATCTTGAGGCTTTGGTCTACCGCTACCGGTTTGGTTGGAAGGGCCGACCCTGAGATGAGAGGTGTTACCTCGACATAAGGGTAGTGATTCAGCAAGGCCAGCAAGGCCTGAAAATGCGCCTTCTCCGATGTTCAGCTGTCTCGGACGCTCGCGATTGCGTTTCCGGCAGTGCGGCGGGAGGAGGCCATGGAGGGGCGGCGGCGCGGCCCCCAGGTGCCTATCAAATCCCAACGCATAGTGCTCATCCCGAAAACCCCCGATTGCCTGAGGAAATGCCGATCAACGGGCCAGTGTCACCCGTGCAGCCTGAAAATTCCGCGCTGTACCGGCTTTAAGGGGTATCTCCGGCGTTGGGATGCGGTCTCCAGGAACGCCACCTGGAAAAAGGTAGTCTTTGGGCGTCATTTTGGCGATGATCGCGTGATCGAACCCGGGCGCAGGGAAGTTCGTCCGCCAGCCGCCAGGCCCGTCATGGGTTCATCCGCGGTAAGCTTGATCCGGGCGTGAGAGGCGCCCGCCAGGGCGACGCGGGCTGGCCTGCATGCTAAGCCTTGTGCCGAAAGCCCTATACCAAGTCAAACATGCGCACGTTGCCCGATTCCTCCGATGTTGAAGCTGCCGCTGCTCGTCTTGCTCCCTACGCGCAGCACACGCCGGTATTGGAAAGTCCGGCCCTGAATGCTCGGATCGGCTGCCGGGTACTTCTCAAGGCGGAAATATTCCAGCGAACTGGTTCGTTCAAGTTTCGCGGGGCCATGAATTTTCTTTTGCAGCAGCCTTTGGAGGTGCGTGCACGAGGCGTTGTCGCCTTTTCCTCCGGCAATCATGCTCAGGGTGTCGCCGCCGCGGCGGCCGAACTTGGACTGACGGCGACCATCGTCATGCCCAAGGACGCGCCTGTGGCCAAAATCGCGGGTACCAAAGCTCTTGGTGCCCGCGTCGTGTTCTACGATCGTCACTGTGAGGATCGTGAGGCTATTGCCCATGGCATAGTTGAAAAGACCGGCGCCACCCTGTTGCGTCCGTTTGACGATGGGGCGGTAGTCGCCGGTCAGGGCACGGTCGGGCTGGAATTTGCCCGCCAGGCTGCAGCGGCTGGGGTCGCTCTGGATCAAGTCGCAGTGCCCTGCAGCGGTGGCGGTTTGGTTGCTGGGGTAGGTCTTGGTTTTCAGGCGGCGGGGGCCGTGACGCAAATCTTTGCCGTTGAACCCGAAGACTTTAATGGAATGGGGCGCTCGCTACACTCAGGGCAGCGGGCCGCGGCACCAGGCGGGCCGATGAGCATCGCTGATGCCTTGATGGCCCCCGTGCCCGGAGTGATTCCATTTGCGGTCGGCCAGCAGACACTCGCAGGCGGGGTGGCAGTCAGTGATGCGGAATTGGCCAGGGCTGTGGCCTACGCCGTCCAGGTCCTAAAGCTGGTGGTTGAGCCTGGAGGTGCAGCTGGGCTCGCGGCACTGCTTTCGGACAAGTTTGCCCGTGGTGCGGCGGTAGGTGTTATCCTTTCCGGGGGCAATTGTGACCCGGAGCGCCTTGTGGCCTGCTGCGCACGTTGGCCTGAACCCTAGGCCTGGATCGCTGTGGCGCCCTGATAGGGTCAGGCAGACATGGCCGCGCCCGACGAAGACCCGCTTGTAGGGTGCCAGGCCTCCGGCCGGCACGGGAGAATGACAGACATGCCATCCCCAGGCCGGGCGAGCTTTGTTACCGAGGTGCTAGGACCATCATCATCTGACGGCCCTCCATCTTGGGATACTGCTCCATCTTAGCGAACTCTTCGGTATCGCGTTGGACGCGGCTCAGCAGTTCCATGCCGATTTCCTGGTGCGCCATTTCACGCCCGCGGAAGCGCAAGGTGACTTTCACCTTATCACCTTCCTCAAAGAAGCGCCGCATCGCGCGCATCTTCACGTCATAATCGTGATCGTCGATGGTGGGGCGCATCTTGATCTCTTTGATCTCGATGACCTTCTGCTTTTTGCGGGCTTCGGCGGCCTTTTTCTGTTGTTCATATTTATATTTGCCGTAGTCCATGAGCTTGACCACGGGCGGGCGGGCGTCGGGAGAAACCTCAACTAGATCAAGGCCCTTTTCCTCGGCAATTGCCAGGGCATCGTCCAGCCCAAGCTCGCCATATTTGTGGCCATCATCGCCGATGAGCAACATCGTGCGCGTGTGGATCTCTTCATTGACACGGGGACCACCCTTGGCTGGTGCAGGGGCGGTACCTTGCATACGTCTGGCGACTATGACTCTCTCCCTTCAAAAGCCGGCCTCGCGCTTCGCGACCGGCCACGAAACGTCGCAAACGTATCATTGGCTGGCCTGATTTCTCCTTCGGGCGCTGGCGCCGGCGCTGTGGACAACGCTGAACGCGCAAAGCGGTCGCTTCCGAGAGGCGGCCGCAGGGGCCAGAGAATAGGAATGCGCAGGCATTTCGCAAGGGGTATTTCGGTCACGATGGCGGGGGAAGGGCAAATCATCCGCCAAAATCAAACTTGCCGCAGGTCTGGCGGGGCCGCCTCGGCCTTTAGCATGGCGAGGACCTCGTTCAGGTTCATAACTTTTTGTGCGTTGGATCCGAGCTGGCGCAAGGTCAAGGTGCGTTCCTCGGCTTCGCGGCGGCCGGCAACCAGAAGATAGGGGACCTTGGCAAGGCTGTGGCGACGAACCTTGTAGTTGATCGTCTCATTTGACGTGTCGAATTCCGCACGCAGCCCTGCTGCTGCAAGCGCGCTTTGGACCTCCCTGGCGTAAGCGGTGGCATCCGAGACGATCGTTGCGACCACCGCCTGCACCGGCGCCAGCCAAAGTGGAAACTTGCCCGCATAATGCTCGATGAGCATGCCGATGAAACGCTCGAGCGAGCCCAAAATTGCTCTGTGGAGCATCACCACA
>JAKAVI010000011.1 GCA_021817355.1 Pseudomonadota bacterium
GTATAACCTCGGGTTAAGCGTGTGACAGACCGCGCCTATGCCGATGATGCCATACCAGGCCTCCAGATGCCGAGCACTGTTCCAGCCCAGCGTTGCAACACGCTCACCATGCAAGATCCCCGCGCGGACCAAGGCATTGGAGACCTTCTTGGCCCTGCGATATACCCCGGCATAATCGCTCTTGACGATCGGCCCTTCCGCGCTCCGTGTCACGATCGGGCGGGTCCCGTGCCAGGAATTTGCATGATCCAGTAGCTTGCTGGCCAGAAGTGGCCAGTCCTGCATGAGACCGCGCATCGATGCACCCCTTTCCTGTCTGGACAAATTCGCGAGAGCATCGCTAGTATTGCTTCGATACCTAACTTTCTTCAGAGCTGCAAGGGACGCCCCATGAACGATGAGGAATTAAGGAGCCGGGTTGACGCAGAGTTTGTTGGCCTTGCCTCACCGACCATGGCGCGGATTCAGGCCGGAGGCCACCCCTGCCAGGGTATCTACTGGACGCCCATGGGCAAAAGACCGAAGACCGCCCTGATCGCAACCCATTACAATGTCGACTTCACCGAGCATTACATTGCGCCCTATTTTGCCACTCGTGGCTTGGGCTTTCTGGGCTGGAACACACGCTATCGCGGCAATGAGGATCAGTTTTTGCTCGAGCATGCCCTGATCGACATTGCTGTCGGCATAAACTGGCTGCGCACAGTCAAAGGCGTAGAAACCATCGTCATTCTCGGCAATTCGGGGGGCGGCTCGCTGATGGGCGCCTATCACGCCGAGGCGATCGCGCCGCTCCTCGCCCGGGACGCCTCAGGCGTGGTGGCCGAGGCGCTCGCCGCCCTTTCGCCCGCCGATCTTTACATCTCGCTCAACGCCCATCAGGGCCGCCCGGAAGTGCTCACCGACTGGATGGATGCGTCGGTGGTGGACGAAACCGATCCCACCAAGACGGACGAAAGTCTCAACCCCTTCAATCCGGATAACGGCCCGCCCTATTCACCAGGTTTCGTCACCCGTTACCGTACCGCCCAGCGTGCACGCAATCAGCGTATCACCGACTGGGCCAAGGGTGAACTCAAGCGGCTCAACGCGGCCGGCATCCCGGACGGTCTCTTTGCGCTTTACCGCACCTGGGGCGATTTGCGCTTTATGGATGGCGCCATCGATCCATCGCAACGAACGACACCGGGCTGCTATCGCGGCCACCCGGCAACGGCCAACAAAATGCCGGGCATCGGCCGCTCCAACACGCTGCGTACCTGGCTTTCGATGTGGAGTCTTGAGACTTCAAAATGCCAGGGCGCAGCCCATCTGGAAAAGTTCAGCCAACCTTCACTGGTGGTCCAGAGCCTCGGCGACATGGGCGTTTTCCCGAGCGACGCCAAGAAGATATTTGGCGCGATTGGCGCCACCGACAAAACCCTCGAATTTATGCCCGGAGGCCATTACTTTGAGGATTCAACCAGCCATCGCCATAACGCCGCTGATTTGATGACCGCGTGGATTGCCGCGCACACCTGAAACGCTATTCCTCCCGGGCAGGGTCCAGCGCACCCCAATCGGCATTCTGGTAAGAATTGTTGTCGTCGGTGGCGAAATTCTCGACAATCTTGAAAAGCGCCCGGCGCATCAACTCAATCTGAGCGGGCGTAAGCCCCTTCAGGCCGATTTCATTAACGTCTGCCACGTGGGGCAGGAGTTTGACTTTGAGCCGCTTGGCACGCGCGGTCAGATAGACGTAGGCCTTGCGCCGATCCTCGGTGCCCTTGCGGCGGACAACCAGACCCGCCTTTTCGAGACTGTTGATGGCCGCAACCGTTGTTGGTTCGCGCATGCCTACCCGTCGGCTCAGTTCACGCTGGGTTATTCCATCCTCAACCCAAAGCATGCGCAGAAAACGCCACTGTCCGCTTGAAATTCCATGGGGTAGCGTGCGCCGCTCTAGCGCCCGCGAAAACGAACGAAACGCAATACGCAGGAGATAGCCATAACTATTTGTAGGGTTTGCGTAATAATCGACGTCGTGGATTTCTTCCGTCTTTGCCATTGTTGAGACCTGGGGGCGCTAAACCTCTGCCGCTAGGGGTATTTCGGTTTGCCCAGAATTGCAAACCTGGCGCCGCCAACCTGGCGCCGCGCGCCGCGCGATTGACAGACCGGAACCTCCTGCCTACAATACTTAGTACTCTAAGTATTGGCTGAATATTATCCTATGGCTTTGCCTCTTCTTCCAACCACCCTGGTTGGCAGCTACCCGCAACCGGACTGGCTGATCGACCGCGCGCGCCTGAAAAGCCGACTGCCGCCGCGTGTGCGCGCTCACGATCTGTGGCGTTTCCAGGGCGATGCGCTCCTGGACGCACAAAACGACGCTACCATCGTCGCCCTGCGCGATCAGGAGCTTGCTGGTCTTGATATCGTGGGCGATGGCGAGATGCGTCGCGAAAGCTACTCCAACCGCCTTGCCACAGCGCTATCCGGCATCGACATCGACAATCCCGGCGTTGCCATCGATCGCACCGGTGCCAAAAATCCTGTCCCGCGAGTTACCGGCCCGATCAAACGCCTTGCGCCCATCGAAGCTCAAGATGTCGCGTTGCTCAAACGCTACACCCTCCGCCCGCTCAAAATCACGATTCCGGGCCCCTTCACCATGACGCAGCAAGCCCAAAATGATTTCTATCCGAACGATGAGGCGCTGGCCATGGACTACGCCGATGCCGTCAATGGTGAGATCCATGCTCTCTTTGCGGCCGGGGTAGATATCGTCCAGCTTGACGAACCCTATCTCGAAGCCCGCGCCGAGACCGCGCGCACCTACGCCGTTGCTGCGATCAACCGTGCCCTTAAGGGCGTTTCAGGCCGCACTGCCCTTCATATCTGCTTTGGCTATGCCCATGTCCATCGCGGCGCGGCCAAGCCAAGCGGCTATTCCTACCTTGGGGAACTTGCTGCCACCGACGTCGATATCATCTCCTTAGAGGCAGCCCAACCCAGGCTCGACCCCAAAGTATTGGGCAAGCTAAAAGGCAAAACCATCATGCTGGGCGTACTGGATCTGAACGATCCTGATCCCGAAACCCCTGAGCTGGTGGCGCGGCGTATCCGGGCCGCACTCGATCACGTGCCTGCTGAAAAGCTCATCATCGCACCAGATTGTGGTATGAAATACCTCACGCGCGAGCTGGCCTTCGACAAACTTAGGGCCATGGTTGATGGCACAAAAATCGTGCGCCAGGACATTGTCTAGAGCTTCTGTGTCCATTGCGTCAGAAGAGAAGCAACCTTTTCGGGTTCTTCGAGGCTCATCATATGGCCGCAGTCGGCCAAGATCTCAAGTCGCGCATTTGGAATTGCAGCAAGCATCTCGTCCTGATGGGCTCTTGTGCAGACGCCATCGGCATCGCCATAAAGTATCAGTACCGGACAGGAAATGGTTCCAAGCATTGCCCGGCTGTCCGGGCGGGTCATAATCGCCCGCTGCTGACGCAGGAAAGCCTCTGCACCGGTTTCCCGAGCCATGCGCCGCGCCAGCCCAAGAAGTGTGAGATCCTGCTGCCGCCTGGGATGAAAGAGAAGCCCAATCCGCTCCTCAACAACCTGATCAAAGCGGCCACTTTCGACGAGCTTCAGATAACCTTGTCGCCGCGCCGTCTGCGCAGGCGTGTCATTGGGCGCAAGCGTACCCATCAGCGTAAGCCCCACCACCCTTTCTGGCGCTCTGCGCAGTATCTCAAAGGCGACAAACCCGCCCATGCCATGGGCGATAAGGCTGAACTCTGCGGCAGATGCATCAAGGACGCTCTGGGCCATTGCACCTACAGTGTCATGAGCACGCTGTACCGCCACACGGGTTGGAGCAAGCCCACAGAGGAAGGGCAATTGCTCCTGCCACAAAAGCTCGGTGCAGAGCTGACTGGGGATAAGAACAATCGGCGAAGGATACGGCATCTCAGATCACCCTGTGTAGCAGGTCCTGTCCAGCAACAACGCGCCGGCAATTCTCAAAGCCCAGCGCAAGGCTACGCCGCAAAGTTTCCGGGGTCAGCCAGGCTAGATGTGGCGTCGCGACCAAATTGGGCAGGGCAAGAAGCGGATGATCCCTAGTCAAAGGCTCTTTCGCAAAAACATCGAGCCCTGCCGCCGCAAGCTGTCCTGTGCGCAACGCCTCGCCGAGCGCATCCTCATCGATGAGGTCGCCCCGCGCCGTATTGACCAGAACCGCACCTCGCTTCATCCGCGCCAAAGCGTCTCTGCCTATCATGCCGCGCGTCGCCTCATTTGCCGGGACATGTAATGAAATGATATCTGCTTCCGCCAAAAGCGTATCAAGATCACGGTATTGCCAGGGCAGACCCGGTTTTGGCGCGCGCGCCGTATAGATAACCTTTCCCCCCAAAGCCGCAATCACCGGAGCAAGCGTTGAAGGTATGGCGCCAAAACCAACAAATCCCACGGTGCGCCCAGAGATTTCCCCTACCTGATCGATATCTGAATCTTGAGGCTGCCACCGACCTGCCCGCAGTTCACGAGAAAAAATCTCCACTCGCCGGAGCGCCGCGAGCATGAGCATCAGCGTTTGCTCGGCCACGGCCTGACTGTTGCTACCTGGCATATTGCAGACGGCAATGCCCCGGATCCTCGCCGCCTCAAGCGCAATGGTATTGACGCCCACTCCAATTTTCTGGATCAGCTTGAGCACCCGCGCTCGCTCAATGTCCGCGGCACTGAGCGGTCGCAATACATGAAAAAGAACATCAGCATCAGGCAGAGCACGCGCGAAGCCGGCATCATCGGTTGCATCGACGATCATCAGTTCCATCGCCGCCGGCAGCATCTCGTCTAGAAGTGCACGAAATCGCGGACTAGGACGATAATGAAGAAGTATTTTCATGGACGCCTTCGTAAACTGCCCGGAAACGCGCCCCAGCCCGCAAACGAAGCCCCGGCGCCCATCTCCTCTTCGATACGCAGAAGTGCATTCCACTTGGCCATGCGCTCGCCCCTGGCGAAGGAACCGACCTTGATTTGCCCGGCATCCCATCCCACGGCAAGATCGCTAATGGCCACATCTTCGCTTTCACCGGAACGCGCCGAGACGATCGACGCCCAACGGGCGACTTTGGCCGCCTCCAGCGCGCGCCGTGCCCGCGACAGCGTACCAGACTGGTTTATTTTTATGAGAGCAGCACTACAGGCACCTGTCCGTGCCGCGTCCTCCACCCGCATGGCATCAGTCACCAAAAAGTCATCCCCTACGATCTGACAGCGG
>JAKAVI010000384.1:0-1780 GCA_021817355.1 Pseudomonadota bacterium
TTAGGTTCAATTTCAGAAGAGGTTTAATCGGACAAGGTCATTCCAGGTGGCCAAGACCATTAACCCCAGCATGACTGCCAACCCCACGCGAAATCCGACGTCCTGAGCCCGTGCCCCGAGGGGCCGGCCCAGAACGGCCTCGACTCCATAATACAGAAGGTGGCCGCCGTCGAGGATCGGAATTGGAAAAAGGTTGACCAACCCGATGCTTACCGAAATGAGGGCGGCCAGATTGACAAGGGCTAGAAATCCGATCGCGGCGACCTGCTCGCTGACCTGGGCAATCCCCACAGGGCCTGTCAGCTGGGTGGCATTTTCGTGGCCCCGCACCATCCGCCACAGATAGGTCATGGTGCTGTCGACCACAAACCAGCACTGCTTGACCGATTCGCCAAGAGCGCCGACCGGTCCGTAATGTAAAACCTCGATATCGGCCCGGGAAATCCGTGGACGCACTCCGATCAGCCCGATCTTCTGAACGTCGCCAAAGCTGTCCCGGACACGGGTCAGACGCGGGGTGATGTGCAGGCGCAAAATACGATGGTCCCGGGTGACGAGTATGCTCATGGTGCGGCCGGGGCTGATTGAAATCACCGCCTGCAGATCCGAGAAGGTGTGGATCGGGGTACCATCCACCCGGGTAATGACGTCGCCAGGCTTCAGTCCGGCGGCAGCCGCTGCACTGTGCGGTTCTACCGCACCCACCACCGGTCGGATCACTTCCCGGCCTACTAGCATGAAAGTTGCGGTAAAGATGAGGATCGCGAGCACGAAATTAGCCACGGGACCAGCAGCCACCACCGCAGCCCGCTGCCAAAGCGGCTTGGCCTGAAAAAGGCGGGTCCGTTCGGACGCACTCATCCGCTCGATCAGGGCGCGATCGGGGGTCGAGGCCGGTCCGGCGTCGCCCAAGAATTTTACATAGCCGCCGAGCGGCACAACGGAAATTTTCCATCGGGTTCCGTGACCGTCGGTCCAGCCGATGATTTCCGGACCAAAACCTATCGAGAAGGCCTCAACACCAACGCCACAGGCGCGGGCAACGAGGAAATGGCCAAGTTCGTGGAAAAACACCACCACGGTGATGACGAATAGGAAGGCGGGCAGCCCCAGAGGCAGCCATGACAACAAATCGCCCAAAATGTGCACGCGAAAATCTCCTGACGTCCGTCACGCCGCCAATTTGCGACAGAGGCCCATCGCTGTGGCCCGGGCACGTGCATCCACTGCGAGCACTGCATCGAGGTCCTCAGCGTGCGCGATATTGGACGCGTCTGCATCCAAGGTGGCCTGAACGACACGCGCAATGTCGTAAAAGGCAATGCGACGATCCAAAAAGGCGCCCACAGCGACCTCATTGGCAGCATTGAGGATGGTAGGGCTCACCCCTCCCGCACGCAAGCAGGCCTCGGCTAGAGCCAGGCAGGGAAAGCGTTCACGATCTGGTGCCTCAAAGGTCAGCCGGCCCAGCGCGGCCAGATCTAGACGGTTCGCCGGTCCGTCCATGCGCTGCGGCCAAGCCAAAGCGTGGGCGATCGGCGTGCGCATATCCGGCGCCGAGAGATGTGCGAGCATTGAGCCATCGGCGTAGGTCACCAGCGAATGCACCGCCGATTGGGGATGAACAATCACGTCGAGTTTTTCGGGGGCAAGCGCGAAAAGCACATGGGCCTCGATCACCTCCAACCCCTTGTTCATCAAGGTGGCGCTGTCGACAGAAATCTTGGCTCCCATCGACCAATTAGGATGTGCGACCGCCTGTTCTGGCGTCACCTGCTCC
>JAKAVI010000384.1:1790-5260 GCA_021817355.1 Pseudomonadota bacterium
AACGGACCACCCGAGGCCGTGAGCGTCACCTTCTCAATGGCATGATGTTGATCGAACTCCAGACACTGAAAAGCGGCATTGTGCTCGGAATCAACCGGTATCACCGTAGCCCGTGAAGCCCCGAGGGTCCGGCGGAAGAGCTCACCTGCCGCCACTACGCATTCTTTGTTGGCCAAGGCGAGGATTGCCCCTCGCCGCACGGCCCTGAGTGCCGGCGGTAACGCAGCTGCCCCCACAATCGCGACCATCACGAGCTCGGCCTCCATGTCGGCCGCAGCCTCTACTGCCGCAGGGCCGCCATCCGTCTCGATCCCCGTGCCGGCTAGGAGCTGTTTTAGTTGGGGCAACAAATCGGCTCTGCCAATCACCGCACGCTGCGGCCGGAATTTACGGGCCTGCTCCGCCAGCTGCTCCACGTTGGACTGGGCGGTCAACGCTTCAATCGGCAATGCCTCAGCACCGTAATTGGCCCGCGCGTGCTCGACCACGCTGAGGGTGGAAACCCCAATGGAGCCGGTACTACCCAGAACGGTCAATCGCCGGGTCAGGGCCCGGCACAGATCGGAGGAAGGATTCATTTGGGTCACAGATTGCCTCCCAAAAGCGCATGGGCGCCAAACGTAACGACGAAAAGAGCACAGCACGGCGCGGCAAACAGGATCGAATCGATGCGATCGAGTACCCCGCCGTGGCCTGGGATCAAGTGGCCACTGTCCTTTCGGCCAACCCGCCTTTTTACCCAGGATTCAAACATATCGCCTCCGTGACTGATAAAGGCGATGATGAGCCCGAATAGGGCACCACGCCAAGCCTCAGCGCCAAGGACGGCGAGAACCGCCGCTGCCGCCACGCTCGCGCTCACACTGCCTCCGACAAAGCCCGCCCAAGTCTTGTTTGGCGAGAGCCTGGGCACCAGCTTAGGGCCGCCAATGAGCTTTCCGCAAATCAGTGCCCCGGTATCGCAGCCCCAAACCGCCGCGAAAAGCGCCAGGACGAGCCACAGGCCATGATCTGGCGTAGCGCGCAAGGCAAACAGGGAAAGCCCGGGAATACCAAGATATAGCGGCCCGATCCCTTGCCACAGAGCGGATTCGGCGCGGAACCGGGCCACTGCGGCAGCTGCAGAGGCGGCAGCCAGCTCAACTGCACCAGCCAGTCCGTAAGCCATCCTGGCCCACTCCGGCTCTCTGCTCGCCAACAAGGCAAGCCCGAGCCCGACGAGAAGGGCCAGAATCGAAGCTGGTAAAAAGGGACGATAGTCGCGAAGGCTGACCATCCGGTGCCATTCCCGCACGCCTGCACTTGTGCCCAGAGCGATGAAGCCGGCAAACCAGATACCTCCCGCCAGCAGGGTACCGACAGCCATGGCAGCCAGAAGAAGCCCAAAAACGGGGCGAAGCAGCCAGTGCCGAGAGCTGGACGGTGGAGCAGCGGGCCGATCTGACGCCGAACTATCAGGGCCTGCCATATCCGCCGCCGCCATCACCGCGCTCAAGCTACCGTTTCCTCAACCACCGCACCAAAGCGCCGCTCCCGGCGGGCATAGCTGTTGACGGCGTTGAGAAAGTCTTCGCGTGTAAAATCAGGCCAGAGTTTGTCCACAAACAGAAATTCTGCATACGCCGACTGCCACAGCAAAAAATTGCTGAGCCGGTACTCACCACTGGTACGGATCACAAGATCTGGATCCGGAGTACCTGCGGTAGACAGTCTGGCCGCAAAGAGTTCCTTCGTAATCTGATCTGGATCCAACTCGCCACGCGCTACCGCTAAGGCGAGCTCCCGGGCGGCGGCAACGATCTCTTCCTGTGACCCATAATCAAAGGCGAGGGTCAGGTTCAGTCCAGTATTAGCCGCGGTTCGCCGCTCATTCTCTTCCATCAGTGCGAGAATATCGGCACTGGCCCGTGAGCGGTTACCGATGAAGCGCAAACGGGCGTTGTTTTTGACCAGTTCCGTAACGTCATCGCGGACATAGGCCCGAAACAGGGTCATCAGATGGCTAACTTCAGTAACCGGGCGCTTCCAGTTTTCCGATGAAAAGGCATAAAGGGTGAGGTTCTTCAGTCCGACGTCATTGGCGGCGCGCACGATCATGCGCACGGTCGATACCCCCGCCACGTGTCCAGCCGCGCGCGGCATCAGGCGCTTCTTAGCCCAGCGGCCATTGCCGTCCATGATGATGGCAACGTGGCGCGGCAGGCGGGGCTGGGCTTCGTTCGTCATTGAACTCCGTTCCGGCCGTCAGCCGGGTGCGCGGTCAAACCTGCATAATCTCTTGCTCCTTGGCATGGAGCGCGTCGTCAATCTCACGGATGTTGCCATCGGTGAGCTTTTGTAACTCATCGCCAAGCTTATGATGCTCGTCCTGACCAATCTTGTGGTCCTTTTCGAGCTTTTTTAGAAGCTCCATACCATCGCGGCGGACATTTCTTACCGCAACCCTTGCCTGCTCGGCATACTTAGACGCCAGCTTGGCAAGTTCCTTGCGCCGCTCTTCGTTGAGTTCGGGAATTGGGATACGCAGCAGCTGACCGTCTACCTGAGGATTAAGACCGAGGCCTGCGTCGCGAATAGCCTTTTCTGCTGGCTTGACCATCGCCTTGTCCCAGATCTGGACGGTGATCAGCCGCGGTTCGGGCGTTGAGACCGTACCAATCTGGTTGACAGGCATTTCGCTTCCGTAGGCCTCGACCACCACTGGATCAAGCAGCGCCGCGCTCGCACGACCGGTGCGCAGACCGGCAAATTCGCTCCGCAGCGTCTGGACTGCCCCCTTCATCCGCCGGCTCAGGGCTTCCTTATCGAAATCGACTGTGGCCATCTGGCCCTCCCTGGTGGTCTCAGGCGCCGCGCACCGCCGGTTCGCCGCGCTCTTCGATGATTGTGCAGCGGCCCTGACCACGCAACACACGCGCCAGGGCGCCGCGATCATGGATCGAAAACACAACGATCGGAATGCCGTTCTCCCGGGACAGTGCCACTGCTGACGTATCCATCACCTGAAGATCACGCGCCAACACTTCGTAATAGCTGAGCGAATCGAACCGCTGTGCCTGCTTATTATGCTTTGGATCCATGTCATAGACACCATCTACTTGGGTGCCCTTAAGCATGGCCTCACAATTCATCTCAGCGGCCCGCAGGGCTGCCGCCGTATCTGTCGTGAAGAAGGGGTTTCCGGTACCCGCGGCGAAAATGACCACGCGTCCCTTTTCCATGTGGCGAATGGCGCGGCGGCGGATATAGGGCTCACACACGCTGGTCATGGGTATGGCAGACTGGACGCGGGTGGGAATGCCGGCGCGCTCGAGAGAAGCCTGCACCGCCAATGCGTTCATGACCGTGGCGAGCATTCCCATATAATCGGCGGTCGACCGGTCAATTCCCTTAGCCGCACCGGCGAGGCCCCGGAAAATGTTACCGCCGCCTATTACCAGGCAGATCTGCACACCGGCCTCAACTGCCTC
>JAKAVI010000163.1 GCA_021817355.1 Pseudomonadota bacterium
TACGGCAAATCCTTGGCCATTAGGAGGGAGTTCGAAAACATCGTAACCACGATAATTCACCGATTGGGGTTCAATCCATTCGCCCTGAAAATTCGCTAGGTCCTCGTAACGAAGGTCACCTCCGATACGCTTGAAATATGCATCAATAGTGTGAGCGATTGGGCCCTTATAAAATGCGTCACGGCCATGATCTGCGATCAACCTCAGAGTTCGGGCAAGGTCGGGATTCCTAAAGATTTCGCCGTGACGGGGCACATGACCATTTATAAGATAGGTGCGACGAGCATTGTCGAACTCCTCGATCATCGCTAGGTTTTTCTCAAAGACGGTCATGTTGCCTTTCCAGTAGGCGGCAACAAGCTCCGTTACGGCAAAGCCCTTTTCGGCATAGCCGATTGCCGGGGCTAGGTCTTCGGCCAAAGGTAACCTGCCGAAACGTTCGTGAAGCGCAGACCAGCTATCAACGGCGCCTGGAACGGTAACGGATAGTGATCCGAGGGGGGGGATGTGATCTTTGTAGGGAAGACCTATGCGGGTATAAAGATGGCGTACATCAGACCGCATCTTGCTCAGACTTCGGCCCATGGGGGCGGGGCCGGTGCCATTGTAGCCATAAAGCTTCCGGGTGGTGGGATCCCAGACTATAGCAAAGCAGTCTCCGCCGATGCCGTTGGCCACCGGCTCCATCAGGCCAAGAATCGCATTGGCCGCGATCGCCGCGTCGACGGCGCTACCGCCCTTCTTCAGGATCTCGACGGCAACCAGTGAGGCGAGCGGCTGCTCACTTACAGCCATGCCATTTTGACCTAGTACCGGTGAGCGCGAGGCCCACGGGACGCCACTATAGCGTTCACCACCGCTTATACCGGCCACATCAGCGTCCGCGGTCGTCACAAATCCCATAACCATGGCAAGTACTTTCCAGACAGGTGGAAGATCACGCGGCGTCGATTTCTGCAAAGCTCACGTGACAAGAGGGAAGGTGATGCTTCTCAAAATAGCGTTGATGGTAATCTTCTGCGCGCCAGAACGGCTTTACCGGTTCGATCGTAGTAACGATGGGCATTTTGTAGCGCCCCGACCGGTCTGCCTTGGCTCTTTCCTCCTCGGCAATATGCATCTGTTGCTCGGAATGATAGAAAATTACCGATCGGTATTGGGTGCCTACATCAGGGCCCTGGCGGTTGAGGGTGGTGGGGTCGTGCATTTTGAAGAATAGCTCAACCAGACTCGCGTAGGTGCGTTGCGCCGGATCGAAAGTTATTTCGACCACTTCCGCATGTCCGGTACGGTCCGAGCAGACCTGTTTGTAGGTGGGGTGATCAACGTGTCCACCGCAATAGCCGCTGACAGCATCCGTGACCCCGGGAACTTCCCGAAAGAAGCTTTCAACGCCCCAGAAGCAGCCTGCCCCAAAAGTCGCCTTTTCCATCCTGGTCCTCGCTTGACTCGCGAAATTGCTTCGGAACGGACTATAGGAAGCCCATCAGGTCGGGTCACCTGCTAAAGTGGTTTGACGGCCGGGCGCCATGGTCCTAGGCGTCGAGGCGAATTGAGGGCATAAGCGGAAGCACATGAAGGTCATCATCATTGGTGCCGGGGTAGCCGGGCTTGCGATTGCTTGGCGGATGGCAAAGGCGGGCGCGCAGGTACTGGTATTGGACAGGGCGCAGCCGGCGCGGGGCGCAACCTATGCCTCTGCCGGCATGATTGCGGCAACTGCGGAGGTGGCAGTCGCCGGCTCCCCAGAGATTCAATTTAGCCGTAGATCTAGGGATTTATGGCCGAATTTTGCCAGAGAGCTTGAATCTGTTTCAGGCGTGGACGTCGCCTTTCGTCAGGACGGCGCCCTGATTGTTCCCGGTGATTCCAAAGAGGCGCAGAGTTTGCTAAGCGGCGCCATGAGCGGGGAGGCAGAGCTTCTGGACCCTAAGCAAGCCCGGATACGTGCACCCATGTTGGCACCAGATATTGTGGGGGCGCTTTGGGCTCCCCGTGATGCACAGGTGGACAACCGGGCTCTGGGACAAGCCCTGACAAATGCTGCCATCCGCGCGGGTGCCAAGTTGTCAGCGAATGAACCGGTAGTCCGCATCGAACAGTCTGACGGCGGCGAATTGGTGGTGCTGACGGCTTTCCGTATACATCGAGCTGAGGCGGTCGTGCTCGCAGCCGGCGCATGGTCGGGTGAGATTGGAGGATTGGCCGCGAATCTGCCTATTCGCCCTGTTAAGGGCGAAATGTTGGCACTTGCCGCCCCAGCCGGTGAGGCGCTGCCTGTACCTTTGCTTTGGGGCCACGGCATCTACCTTGTTCCACGCAGGGATCGTGTCTTGGTCGGGGCGACGGTCGAAGAAGCAGGTTTTGACAGCATGCCTTCAGCCCATGCCCGGGCCTGGCTTATCGAGCGGGCAAAAGCGCTCGTCCCAAGTCTCAGTAGCTGGACCATTCGCGAACATTGGGCGGGCTTTAGACCGGCTAGTAGCGATGGTCTGCCAATTATTGGTGAGAGCGGCACGCCTGGACTTTTTATTGCTAGCGGCCAGTACCGCAACGGGATCCTGTTTGCTCCAGCCCTGGCCGAGGCTGTGACACAGATCATCTTGAAGCAGAAGGCCGCTGAGGAGATTGCAGCATTTTCTCCAATGCGCTTCGATCGGCATCATTAGTGCCTTCAGGAGCCCCCGTATGGAAAGATTTAGCCTCGACCCCCGCCTTGCAGGCGACACTGTTTGGGTCATGGACTGGGCACTTAGCACCGTGCGCCTGATGAATGATGCCCGTTTTCCCTGGGTTATACTCATTCCTCGGCGTGCCGAGGTTCGTGAACTTCACGATTTAGGCCATGGTGAAGCCCTAGTCCTGCTTCAGGAACTTCAGAGGGCTTCCCAAGGCCTTCAGCGTATCTTTAAACCCGACAAGATCAATGTCGGCGCGATCGGCAATATTGTGCCGCAACTGCACATTCATGTGGTCGCCAGAAGACACAGCGACGTGGCCTGGCCCGAGCCGGTGTGGGGCAGGGCCGGTCGGGAGCCATATAGCGAGCAGGCGCGGCAGGCGATGATCAAAACCTTGGTTACCGGTCTTTAACCACAATAGTGTTACTGCGGCAGCACTATCGAGTTTGGCTTATGGGCGCCGCAGGATAACCACAGCCGATGATTCCGCAGTCTCCTGGACCAGATAAATCGTTACGCTCGGAGGTGATCAACGCCCTTCGACAGGCGAGTGCTGCGACTGGCTCGGACTTCAGGTATTTGCTGGGTACGGCGATGTGTGAAAGCAGCCTGCGCCCGGATGCACACGCCGCAGATTCTTCCGCCTCCGGCTTGTTTCAATTTGTGCAGCAGACTTGGCTTGGGATGGTCAAGCAATATGGTGCCAAGTTTGGACTGAGCTCCTACGCAAATGCAATTCAGCAGGAGCCAAATGGACAATATTCAGTGCCAAATCAGGCAGATCGGGCAGCTATTCTTTCGCTACGTAATGATCCAAAAATATCCGCATTGATGGCGGGTGAATATGCCCAGCAAACGCGCTCGCAAATGCAAGCCCGTCTTGGGCGTAACGTATGTGGTGGGGAGCTGTACGCTGCCCACTTCCTTGGCGCTCCTGCGGCATGTAAGTTGATCGAGATGGCTACCCATCAGCCGAATGCGGATGCGGCTGCGTGCTTTCCGGCCGCCGCAGCAGCTAACCGCGCCGTGTTTTTCCATGGTAATGGCACACCGAAGACGGTAGGCGAGGTCTATCAGTGGGCGCTACGGCAGCCTGGTACCGAATATTTGGCAGCCCGGCGCGAGATCGGACCCGCAGCAGCACCCATCCGTGGGGGAGTGGGATCGGCCCCTACGGCACTTGGCGGGGCGGGGCAAAGCAGATCTGCCATGCAAAGCTTCTTTGCCGCGGCCCAGGCCCCCAACGACCTGTCAACCTTGGGCCTCTTCCGCGATATTGCACCGTCGGCGCCGCCGGAGAGCATGCCCGTTCCTCAGGCTCCATTCTCGCTCAGCCCGGAGGTCATGAGTGTACTGGCCGCCCTTGATCCGGCCAGTGTGCTTTCAACCAATAGAGACCCGAAGGCCAGCTAAAGCTTGGCCCGCTCGCAGATCTGTGCCTACACTTGGGTACAAGTGAGGGACCATGTCTGATATCACCATACCTGCTGCTACCATTCTGATCGTTCGCGACGGCGCAAGCGGTCTCGAAGTTTTTATGGTCAAACGCCATCATCAGATCGATTTTGTCGCTGGAGCACTTGTCTTTCCAGGTGGGAAGGTCACGACAGCTGATTCTCACGATCAGCTACGCCAGTACACTGATGGCATCGATACGATCGATGTCGCTCTTCATGGTCTAATGGCTGCGGCCATTCGTGAAGCGTTTGAAGAAAGTGGTATTTTGTTTGCGCGACCGTACGGACAGAGAGAGCTGGTATCTGGAACGCGCCTCAACGAACTTGCGAGCTACCGTCAACGTTTGGAATCCCAGGAGATTACACTTCTCGAGATGTTACAGCGGGAAGGATTGAGATTGGCATTTGATAGGCTGGCTCACTTCGCACATTGGATCACGCCAAAGAATATGCCGAAGCGATTTGATACCCATTTTTTTGTTGCGGAAGCACCGGTGGGGCAGATTGGTACGCACGATGGTCACGAATCTGTCGACTCTGTATGGATTACACCGCACGATGCAATTGAAGACCGCAAGCGCTGGAATGTGATTTTTCCAACTAAGCTCAATCTCATGAAGTTGGCGAAATCGCAGAAAGTAGCGGATGCATTAAAAGCTGCACGTGATAGTCGTCCTCTGACCGTAACTCCTTGGGTGGAGGAGACCCCGCAAGGAAGCGTACTACGAATCCGTGATGACGCAGGTTACGATCAGACTGAGGCGTTGCTCAAGGACTCGCTTTAAGTCTCGGTAGTTCAGATTAAGCGGAACTGGTGGGGCCGAAATTTTCCCTAGTTGCCTAATTCAGGATTTGGCATCAGACGTACAAATAAACTCTGTGACCTGCTTTTCCAGTTCCTCCGCAAGCGCGTTGGCGGTGGGATCAGAGGGGTCAAGGATATTTCTCTGTTTGCATATTACCTGAATTGCGCTGACATGAGCTTCAATGAGGCTTGGTGAGGCGGGCCGGTCTAGATGTGATAGCAGGTTGCAGAGCGACACGGTTACCCGAGTTAG
>JAKAVI010000206.1 GCA_021817355.1 Pseudomonadota bacterium
TTCATGGTATGCCACGCCAAAGTCGCGCACTTGACCCGCATCGGAAACGCCGACACCCCTGCCATCACATCAAGCTGCTCGCGGTCTTCAGGCTGGAGTGTCTGCCCGACCTCCTCGCCCTTGACCAGGTGCAAAAATCCACCCATCAGCTGCTTGGCCTCTTCCAGACTGCGGCCGAGCACAATATCGGTCATCAGCGACGCTGATGCCTGACTGATGGCACACCCCTTGCCTTCAAAGCGGATATCTTCAATCGCGCCTGTGGGCGCAAGCTTGAGGTAGATCTTGACCCGATCACCACAGAGCGGATTATGCCCCTCGGCGACATGGGTTGCGTCCGCGATCGACCCGAAATGACGCGGATGACGCGAGTGATCGAGGATCACCTCCTGATAGAGTTCGCGCAGCGTGTCTTCCATCGCCCTACCCTAATACCTCTCGTGCCTTCGCCAGGGCTCCCACCAGAGCGTCGACCTCGGCCATTGTGTTGTAAAACGCAAACGATGCCCGGGTTGTGGACACCGTACCAAAGCGATCCATCAGCACCTGGGCACAATGATGCCCTGCACGCACTGCCACACCCTGACGGTCCAGAATGGTGGCGATGTCATGTGCATGCATTCCATCGCACTCAAAGCTCAGGATCGCTCCTTTCTGCGGAGCATCGCCAATAACCCTCAGCCAGTTGAATTCCCGAACCGCTTCACGGGCCTGCTGATAGAGCGCCTGCTCGTGGGCATGCGCTGCCGCGCGGTCAAGGGCAGTCAGATACTCAAGCGCCCGGGCAAGTCCCACCGCCTCAATGATCGGGGGAGTTCCGGCCTCAAAGCGTGCCGGAGGATCGGCATAAGTCACGCTGTCACGGGTGACTTCCCTGATCATCTCACCCCCACCTTGATAGGGACGCATGCGTTCAAGATGGGCGGATTTGGCGTACAGCGCACCGATGCCGGTGGGACCGTAGAGTTTGTGGCCCGTGATCACGTAAAAGTCGATATCCAGAGCCTGAACATCCACCGCCTCATGTACCGCTCCCTGACAGCCATCAGCCAACACCGACACGCCCTTGGCGTGGGCAAGAGCGACGATTTTTTCCAGCGGCGTAATCGTGCCAAGCACATTGGACATGTGGGTTATGGCGAGGAACCGAGTACGAGGCCCAATCGCAGCCTCCAGGGCGTTCAGATCAAGGCTGCCATCGTCGCCCACATCAACCCACTTCAGCACCGCCCCATGGCGCTCGCGCAACAGGTGCCAAGGCACGATGTTGGAATGGTGTTCCATCACCGTCAGGACGATTTCGTCACCGGGCTTAAGAATTGGCGCCACAAAACTTGCAGCGACGAGGTTGATGGCCTCAGTCCCACCTTTGGTAAAGACAATTTCCGAGGTGTCCCTAGCATTGAGAAAAGCCTGAACCCGCGCCCGCGCCCCTTCATAGGCGTCGGTTGCCCGGGCCGAGAGAAAGTGGACGCCGCGATGAACATTGGCAAATTCCTGACTCGCAAACGAGGTCATGCGTTCAAGCACAACCAATGGCTTCTGGGCAGATGCCGCATTATCCAGATAGATCAGAGGCTTGCCGTAGACCTCGCGCCCGAGAATCGGAAAATCCGCGCGGACTCTGTCGACATCGAATTGGGTGTGACGTGCGTTCATCCCGCAACTCCGATATCTGCCAGGACGTCGTCAACCGCGCTTAACAGGCAGGATTTGACCGCTTCGCTGCCTATCGTCGCGATCACATCTTCAAGGAATGCCCGTAACAGCAGCGAACGGGCTTGCCGTTCGTCCAGACCGCGCGACCGCAAATAAAAGAGTGCATCAGCATCCAGATCGCCAATGGCCGCACCATGAGCGCATTGGACATCATCGGCAAAGATGAGCAATTCCGGCTTCAGATCGGCCTCAGCACTTGGGTCCAGCAAAACCGCTTTTGCCGACTGGCGGCTGTCTGTGCCATCTGCACCTTTGGTCACCGTGATCCGGCCCTGATAGGCCGCACGCGCCTTGGCGCCAAGGACCTGCTTGAACACCTGCGCGCTCGCCGTGCGTTCGGCCCGATGGCTTAATCTTGTGGTGACATCGGAATGCCGCCCACGTGCGAGAACCTGCAATCCGCGCATCTCCGTCTGGGTTGCCACGCCATCGAGGCTGAGATGCATTTCCAGTCGCGACAACCTGGCGCCCAAATCGGCAAAATGTGCCTGATAGCGCGAGCCCTCCGCCTGGCTGAGACCAAGGGTCTGTACCAGAGCGGCATCATCAGCACCCTGGGCGAGCCGCACATGGCGCAGGGTGGCTCCCTTTTCCAGAAAAATTTCGAAACCGATGTTGGCAAGCCGACTGTGATGGGCGTGGTGCTCCAGAAGCGTCAGCTCGGCTCCTTCCTCCACCACGAGCAACACCCGGGCATGGTGGCTGTTATACGAACGGAAAAAGAGCCCGATCGGCTCTTCGGCGACGATGCCTGACGGCACCCTCAAAGCCACGCCTCCTGCCATCAGGGCAAGGGCGGCCCCGGAAAGCCCGTCATGCAACAGGGTTCCGAGCAAACGTTCAACCCAGCGCGGCGGCGGCGTACTGCTGCTCAGATCCACAAGTTCGATACCCGCCGGCAGCTGGACAGTGGAGGCTGCAAGTCCGCCATCGATCAACTCAAGGCTTGGGCACCCCAGGACGACAAAGGGATTGCCAATCTGCGGACCCGCTGCAGCGCCCCTGGCCGCGCTCAACGCCTCGCGCAGGTCACTGTATTTCCAGTCCTCGAAGCGCCGATGCGGAAAACCTTGATGACGCAGCTGTTCAAGCGCTCCTGCGCCGCGCATGGCGATCCAGGAAGCTGGTGGCCTGCCAGTGTGAAGCAGATCCTCCGCCGTGCTCATGCCGCATCCTTCACGATATGGCCATAGCCCTTGGCTTCCAGTTCCAACGCCAGCTCTTTACCGCCCTCAGCTACAATCCGTCCGCGCGCAAGCACATGAACGCGATCCGGAACGATATAGGTCAAAAGACGCTGATAATGAGTAATTACCAGCATCGAGCGGCTGGGAGCCCGCAGATGATTGACGCCCTCCGCCACCAGCTTCAGCGCATCGATGTCAAGCCCGGAATCGGTTTCGTCCAGAATGGCCAGACTTGGCTCAAACAGCGCCATTTGCAGCACTTCGAGGCGCTTCTTCTCACCTCCGGAAAAGCCCACATTGAGCGCACGCCGCAGCATATCCTCGGAAATGTTGAGGCTGCGAGCCTTATCGCGCACCAGGCGCAGGACGGCCATAGCGTCGAGTTCGCTTTCAGAGCGGGCACGGCGCTGCGCATTCAATGCTGCTTTGAGAAAGTTGACCGTCGTCACGCCGGGAATTTCGACCGGGTATTGCAGGGCAAGGAAAACACCACGAGCAGCTCTGGCTTCGGGTGGCATCGCCGTCAGATCTTCGCCTTTGTAGATGATTGATCCGGACGTAATGTCATAGCCGTCGCGGCCGGCGAGAACATAGGACAGCGTTGACTTTCCGGACCCATTGGGACCCATGATGGCGTGCACTTCACCTTCGCCAACGTGAAGCGACAGCCCCTTGAGGATTTCTTTGCCCTCGACGGCGACATGTAGATCTTTGATATCCAACATTATCCTACACTACCTTCCAGACTGATGCCGACCAGCTTCTGCGCCTCGACGGCAAATTCCATCGGCAACTGCTGCAGAACTTCCCGGCAGAAGCCATTGACAATCAGGGCAACAGCTTCCTCCGGAGGAATGCCGCGACTGGTACAATAAAAGAGCTGTTCTTCCGCAATCTTTGACGTAGTCGCCTCGTGCTCGATGCGTGCCGTACGGTTGCGGCTTTCAATATAGGGCACAGTATGTGCCCCACATTCCTTGCCGATCAGCAACGAGTCGCATTGGGTAAAATTGCGGGCCCGATCAGCTCTTGGATGCACCGCAACCAGGCCGCGATAGGTATTCTGCGCCTTGCCCGCTGAAATGCCCTTTGAGATGATCCGTGAACGGGTATTGCGCCCCAGATGGATCATCTTGGTTCCGGTATCTGCCTGCTGGAAGTGGTTGGCGATCGCAATCGAATAGAACTCGCCTACGGAATTGTCCCCCCGCAAGATGCAGGAGGGATATTTCCAGGTGATCGCCGACCCGGTTTCAACCTGTGTCCAGGAAATCTTTGAGTCATTGCCCCGACAGTCCCCACGCTTGGTAACAAAATTATAGATTCCCCCAAGGCCGTTTTCGTCTCCCGGATACCAGTTCTGAACCGTCGAGTACTTGATCTCTGCGCCTTCCAGCGCCACCAGTTCGACAACTGCAGCATGCAACTGGTTTTCATCACGCTTCGGTGCGGTACAACCTTCGAGATAGCTCACATAGGAGCCCTCATCGGCAATGATCAAAGTGCGTTCAAACTGTCCGGTTTCGCTCGCGTTGATGCGAAAGTAGGTAGAGAGCTCCATCGGGCAGCGGACACCCTTGGGTACATAGACAAAGCTACCGTCGGAAAAAACCGCCGAGTTCAGCGTGGCAAAGAAATTGTCCGTCACCGGCACCACGCTTCCCAGATATTTGCGCACCAGATCCGGATGCTCGCGAATGGCTTCCGAAATCGGGCAGAAAATCACTCCAGCCTTGTTCAGCGTTTCCTTGAATGTAGTTGCCACGGATACAGAATCAAAGACCGCGTCGACCGCAACACCGGCCAGAAGCTTCTGTTCTGAGAGCGGAATGCCGAGCTTGTTGTAGGTCTCAAGCAATTTGGGGTCGACATCCTCCAGACTCTGCGGCTTGTCGTTAGATGATTTAGGCGCTGCATAGTAATAGGCGTTTTCGTAATCGATCTTGGGATATTTCACCCTAGCCCACTCCGGTTCCTGCATCTGTCGCCACCGGCGATAGGCTGAAAGCCGCCACTCGAGCATCCATTCGGGCTCGCCCTTCTTGCCCGAAATAAACGCCACGGTTTCCTCGCTCAGACCGCGAGGTGCCCGTTCCATTTCAATGTCGGTGACAAAGCCATATTTGTACTTCTCACCGAGAGCCTCAACTTGTGTGCGGGTCTGTTCGATCGCGGACATGATTACCTCAGGCAGCCACGCGCCCACTGGCGCGCTGGCGCAGTCTATAAAGCGACTGGATGGCGGCGGCTCCGTCGGTCGGGTGATTGGT
>JAKAVI010000192.1 GCA_021817355.1 Pseudomonadota bacterium
CCTGGTTCGTTAATGTAACCGACGATTCCTGGTTTGGCCCGCCGGGATCATCAGGACCAGTGCAACATCTTCTGATTGCGCGCGCACGCGCGATTGAAGAGGGCCTGCCCATCGCCCGTGCGGCCAACACCGGTATCTCAGCTATCATTGATCCGCTGGGACGGATCACCGGGCGGCTGGGCTCGGGAAAACTCGGCGTGGTTGACGGTCCGCTGCCGGTCGCGCTGCAACCTACGATTTATGCCCGCTTCGGCGATTCGCTGTTTTTTATTCTCCTGCTCGGCTGCGCGCTACCGGCGGTTTTGACGCAAGTGTTCCGGCGTGATCAGGACCGCGAGGGCTCTTCCCGTTAGGGCAGAAATATGCCTAAGTTCCAGGATTGGAACGGTATTCGTTGTGCCCCAAAAAAAACCCAGCACTGTTGACTCCCAGGTTGGTAATCGCGTCCGCGTTCGGCGCATGCTTTTGGGCATGAGCCAGGAACGGCTGGGCGAACTTCTCGGCCTGACATTTCAGCAGGTACAGAAATATGAAAAAGGCACCAACCGCATCGGTGCGGGACGCCTTTATCAGATCGCCCAGATCCTTGGCGTGCCGATCGACTATTTTTATGAGGGTGCAGACACCCACATCAACAATTCGGCGTCGATGGTGAGCCCTCCGGTTGCCGAATTCCTCTCAAGCTCCGAAGGCTTGCAGCTGGCGATGGCCTTCACGCAGATCAGATCGATCAAGCTGCGTCGCCGCGTGGTCGAACTGGTACGCACCATGGCCGACGAGGAAAAGGACATTTAAGGCTACCGCTTGCGTGCCGCCTTCTCCGCCAGGCCCGACTGTCCGGAGCGCGCTTCAAGCGCCGCATAAACCTCCTTAGGAACAACGTCACAAGCCAGCCACAACACCAGAAGATGGTAGAGAAGATCGGCCGATTCAGAGATCACCGCCGCCTTATCCTCGCCCACGGCCGCAAGTACTGTCTCGATGGCTTCCTCGCCAAGCTTCCTGGCGACTTTGAGTTTCCCGGACTGGAGCAGCTGCGCCGTGTAGGAAGATTTCGGATCTGCCCCCTTGCGCGTTTCGAGTTCGGCAAAGAGCCGGTCAATCACCTGCGACATCAGTTTACTCCTGCATCCAGAATGCGGCGGGCGATAACCTGCGCCTGGATTTCGCCGGCACCTTCGAAAATATTGAGAATACGCGCATCACAGAGCACGCGACTGATCGGATATTCAAGCGCAAAACCATTGCCACCATGTATCTGCACTGCGTTGTCAGCCGCGGCCCAGGCGATCCGGGCGGCCAGCAACTTGGCCATGCCGGCCTCCAGATCGCAACGCCGGCCCTCATCCTTTTCACGAGCAGCGAAATAGGTCATCTGTCGCCCGATCACGATCTCAACCGCCATCATCACGAGTTTGTCGCGGACGCGCGGAAAATTGAAGATTGCGGTACCGAACTGCTGGCGATCGAGGGCGTAGGCAAGTCCCAGATCGAGCGCACACATGGCAACGCCCACAGCCCGCGCCGCGGTCTGGATGCGTGCGGACTCGAAGGTTTGCATCAGCTGCTTGAAGCCTTGTCCTTCCTCGCGGCCCAAAAGATTGGCAACAGGAACGGCAAAGCCGTCAAAGCCAATCTCGAATTCCTTCATGCCGCGATAGCCAAGCACCTTGATCTCGCTCCCCGTCATGCCGGTAGCAGGGAACGGCTCGGTAGTACTTCCTCGTGGCTTTTGCGCCAGGAGCATCGAAAGTCCACGATAATCGCTGCTGGCAGGATCGGTGCGTACCAACAGAGTCATGAGGTCGGCGCGGGCCGCATGGGTGATCCAGGTCTTGTTCCCGTAGATCCGGTAATGGTCACCCTCGCGCACAGCTCTGGTGCGCAAGGCCCCCAGATCCGAGCCGGTGTTGGGTTCAGTAAAAACTGCCGTGGGCAGAATTTCCCCCGAGGCGAGGCGCGGCAGAAAGAACGCCTGCTGATCTTTGGTGCCGCTAGCTATGATCAGCTCCGCAGCGATTTCCGAACGGGTACCCAGACTACCAACGCCGATATAGCCGCGCGACAGTTCTTCGGAGACAACACACATGGCAAGTTTGGAGAGCCCTGCGCCGCCGTAAGCTTCCGGAATGGTCAACCCAAAGACACCAAGGCCTGCCATCTCTTCGATCACGGCGAGCGGAATTAGTTCATCGTTAAGGTGCCAGCCATGGGCATGGGGCACGATCTTGTCCTGGGCAAAACGGAAGAACTGTTCGCGCACCATAGTCATGGTGTCATCAAGTCCGGGGTCTCCAAAGAAGATCGCTCCGCGATGATGCGCAAGAGCCTCAGCGATGGCCGCACGCAGCTCATTGCTATTGCCGGCAGCAATAAGCTCGACGACAACTTCGGCGTGGACAAATCCGTCCGTTTCCTCAGCTGTGAGCCCGAGTTCTGACAGGCGGATGATCTCCCCCTGGCTCATGGGGATGCCGCCAGAAAGCTGGGCGAGATACTCGCCGAAGGCTGCCTGCAGAATAAGCTGCTCGAGCGTCCCCAGCCTTCGCTCGCGCTCAAGCGCGCGAGCCCAACGTGCCATCTGACGTAACGCTTCGACATAGGTGGCGAGCCAGGAGAGTCCATGCGCGGCGCGCTGGTAGAGGTCGAGCTTGCGGGGATCTAGCTTGCCGGAGACACCAAGGCGCATGCGCAAGGATTGGCGTGCGGCGACAAAAAGACCTTCCGCAGCAAATACCGCCTCCTCGCAACGGCCCAGCAAATGGGGCAACAGGGAATCGCTCAGCGCCATGGTCCAGATCCGTGTCTCATCTGGACCAACTCTAGCAGACCAAAGCCCGCTTGCATCAGGCCAAACGGCGCAGAGCCCGGTCATGGCGGACGTGCTGGAGCATGACAGGGATTGCGGTCCTTCCTCTTCGAGCCACGGTGCCGCCCGCAAAGTCAGTGGCAGACTGACCCGGATCTTCTTGCATCAGCGCGCTCGCGCCACGCTTTTGCCAATGATCGGCGCCTGCAGAGGGCGCGACGCAGACATGCCGGCACAACCCAGACAGCACCTGGACGAAGGCGAGGGACCTCTACCTCAGAAAGCCTGCACCATCAGCAATGAAATGGGCGAGCATATTGGCCCAGAGATTGCGGCGCGAGATATAGAGAACGGCCAACACGATCCCGCCATACCCAACAATGATGAGCTGGGCGGGCCCCCAGTAGGATAGGTGCGCATAGGTGAAGGCGGCGACGGACAAGGCCCCCGCAAGAAGGCGGCTGCCACGCCAGGACAGCAGCCGCTCGATCGGGTAGGCGCGGAAGAGGGTCTCCTCGGCCACAGCAGCGCGCGTGACAAGCAGAAGGCGGTAGGCGAAGGGCGTTGCCATGATTGCCTGATCTGCCTTCATGTTGGTCCGAAGATGCAGGAGCGGGAAGATAGCGATCTGGATGACGATCATACCCATGACCAGTAAAATGCCCGCGAACACGCCCAGAGCGAGGTCGAGGGGTTTGGGCCGGGACAATCCGATCGAGGCAAGACGGCGCCGTTCAACGCCCATAACATAGCCATAGAGACCGAAGGTAAGAACCCACCAGAGGACCTCCCGGCCATAGTTGGGGCCGAGGAGCCAGCCAAACAGGTGCTGACTATAGAGGTTGACGGGAGCGAAGGTGGCGGCCACCAGGAACAGCAGGCCAACCAGCGTCCGCACCGGCAGCCGGGATCGTGCGCTACGGACGGGTGCAACAGGGGACGGTACTGTAGGGATCTGCGTACCCACATCGGTCTCCTTTGCCTGGCGACACCGGTTCGTCCCAAGGTCTCGCCAGCATATGAGGACGTCCAAAGCCTGTGCGAGCGTGGAATGCGCGTACGCGCAGAGCAATAGTCGGGGCGGGGGCATGGCACGAGCCGTGCACACAATGGCAGGGACCGTGCAGGTCTATGCTGATCAGAGGCCCAGCTGCCGGCGCAGGCCATCGGCATAGGTGCGGCTGAGATTCAGCCTGGTACCATCCCTGAGCGTGAGCTCGCCATCGTCATTGCGCAGATTGCGGATAGCCACGATCCGGTCAATTTGTACGATGACCGAGCGGTGGACGCGCGCAAAGCGCCTGGGATCAAGCTGCGATTGAAGATCCGTCAGGCTCATACGCAAGAGATGCACATGCGTTCCCACATGCAGACACAGATAATGGCCCGCTGCATCGATGTAATCGATCGCCGCAACAGGAACCAGATCGATACGTGAACCATCCTTGACCACGAGATGGGTCGACGCTGGCTCCTCGTGCGGCGCGCCGAGATATCTGCGGGCCCGTGCGAGGGTCCGCGCGAAGCGTTCGCGGCTGAAGGGCTTGAGCAGATAGTCGATGGCGGCTAGATCAAAGGCGTCAACGGCGCGATTATCATGGGCGGTGAGATAGATGATGCCGGGCCGTTCACCCTCTGGCAGGGCCGCCAGAAGTTCAACCCCGTCAATGTCGGGAAGCCCGATATCGAGAAAGGCAAGATCCGGCTTTTCTCCCTGCAGGAGAGCAAGCCCGCTGGTGCCGTCTTCTGCCTCACCCACAATGACGAAATCCGGCTCGCCCTGAAGATAGAGACGCACACGTTCGCGCGCCAGGCTGACATCATCGATGATGGCTACGCGGATCATGCTGGAGCCTGGCCATGTCTGAGTGGCAGACGTAACCGCGTACAGGCAGGCGGTCCAGGATTGAAATCAAGTTGTTGCGCTGACCCATAAAGCGCCTTGAGCCGTTCGCGGACATTGGCAAGGCCAAGGCCGGTTCCGCCTTCGCTAACGCGATCCTCGGACACGTCGTTGCTGATGGCAAGAATGAGTTCACTGTCGCTTACGTCGGCAACGATGCGTATAAGCCCACCGGCGCGCCGGTAGGCGATACCATGCACGATCGCATTTTCCACAACCGGCTGCAGGAGCAGCGACGGTATGAGCGCCCGCCAGGCTTGCGGGGCGATCTCGAGCGAGATGGAAAGCCTCTCCGGCATCAGCAGGGTGTAAAGATCAAGATAATCCTGAACAAAGGCGAGTTCGTCCTTGAGAGGAATTTCCTGAGGCCGTTCGGTGAGCACGGTACGCAGGAGTTGGCTCAACTGGGCAAGTGCGGC
>JAKAVI010000005.1 GCA_021817355.1 Pseudomonadota bacterium
CAACTTGCGGCACAAACCTACAATCCGCTTTTTGGTGGCGCCGCCCGGGTCGCCCCCTTTGCCCTTTCAATAAGCCCCGACTTCAAGGATCCGTCTCGCTACGCCCTTTATGTCAGCCAGAGCGGGCTCGGCCTGCCCAACCGCGACTATTATCTCAGCAAGAACCCGGCGATCGTTAAGGTGCGGCACGCCTACCAGGCCTGGCTCGTCAAGATGATGATGCTCGCGGGCATGAAAGATGCCACAGCCCGTGCCCACAAGGTCTATCAGCTCGAACTTGCAATCGCCAAGGTGAGCAGGCCCGCCGCGGCACGGCGCAATGTGCTCAAAGATTATAACCCCATGACGACGAGCCAGCTGGAAAAGTTTGCTCCCGGCTTTCCCTGGAAATTCTGGCTTGCCGCGTCAGGTGTAAGCCCGCGCGGCCCCCATGGCCAGCGCATCATCATCGCCGCCGACAAATCGGCGATGCCAGCTCTTGCCAAAATTTTTGCCCGCACACCCGCATCGACCTGGGGCGACTATCTGACGGTACACTACCTCCATGCTTTCGCCGAAGAACTGCCGCAGACTGTCGAACACCTCAACTTCGCCTTTTATGGTACCGATCTTGCGGGACAGAAGGCGCAGCTCGCCCGCGCGACCCGCGCCGTTCATCTGCTCGATCATCAGATGGGCTTTGCTCTTGGGCGGCTCTATGTCGCCAAATATTTTCCGCCTGAAGCCAAGGCCAAAGCTGAGCAGCTTGTAGCCAACCTGCGCCGTGCCTATGAGCTGGACATTCCTACCCTCACCTGGATGAGCGCAAAAACCAAAGCCAAGGCCCTGCAGAAGCTGAAGTTGCTCAGCCCCCACATCGGCTATCCGGACAAATGGCTGAATTACGGCGCCCTCAAGATCAGCCGTACGACGCTGCTGGCCGATGTCCAGCGCGCCGGACAATTTCGCTGGCGCCGGCGCACCAGCCATCTGGATGAGCCTGTTGACCGCTCGTCCTGGGATATGACCCCACCGACGCTAAACGCCTATTATGATCCATTGCTCAATGAGATTGTGTTTCCGGCCGCCATTCTGCAGCCGCCATTTTTTGATCCCAATGCCGATACCGCCGTCAATTATGGTGCCATCGGAGCGGTCATCGGCCACGAAATGAGCCATGGCTATGATGATCAGGGCTCGCGCTTCGACGCCCATGGGGTCCTGCACAATTGGTGGACCAAGACCGACCGGGCCGCCTTCGATGCCCGGACCAAAGCCCTCACAGAGCAATATGACAGCTATGAGCCGGTACCGGGCATTCACATCAATGGCAAGCTCACGCTCGGAGAAAACATTGCCGACCTGGCCGGACTGACCATTGCCTATAAGGCCTATCATCTGTCGCTGCACGGCAAACCGGCTCCGGTCCTCAACGGCTTTACCGGAGATCAGCGCTTCTTTCTCGCCTACGGCCAGGTCTGGCGTACCAAGATCACCCCCGACGCGCTGCGCGTGCAACTGCTCTCTGATCCTCACAGTCCACCGGAATATCGGGTGATCGGCACAACCCGCAATCTTGATCCCTGGTACCGCGCCTTCAACGTCAAACCGGGGAGCAAATATTATCTGCCACCGGACAAGCGCGTTCACCTGTGGTGATGAAAAGCAGCGCGACCGTCGGGCCTGAGCGGCCCGGACGGCCACGCCGTCTGGGGTCCTCGCCCTGGCCTGCGTGACGGGGTCTGGCGCGCGAAGAGAAAATGGTGCGGTTACACACTGGGCCGAGGCAACTCACCCATCGCCACCGGTTTCCAAAAGTCTTTGGCAGGCACGGCGGAAGAGCCGGCTGCCGCATCGGGCGGCCAAGCGCAGTACTGCCTCACAAGAGCCGTCTCAGGAACCCAGCTCCGGGCGGCTCACAGCGGGGATGGACAGGGTAAAGGTTGTGCCATTACCGACGACACTCGATATGGTCAGTGTCGCCCCCATCTGCTCTGCCAGCTGTTTGGAAATCGCAAGGCCAAGCCCCGTACCGCTATATTTGCGTGCGGTCGAGCTGTCACCTCTTTCAAAACGCTCGAACACGCGCTCGAGCTGGTCCTCGGCAATCCCGATACCGGTGTCCCGGACCCGAAAAATGAGACGGCCATCGACCAGCGCCGTTTCGAGTCGGACAGAGCCATCCTCGGTAAACTTGATCGCATTGGCGATGAGGTTGGTCAGGATCTGCTTGGTTGCCTGCTTCTCCAGGTACCAGCTCTGCGGTACCTCGGGCCCGCTCATGCGCTCGAGCTTAAGGCCCTTTTCCATCGCCTGGGTACGGAATTGCCGCACAAGCGCTTCCGCAAATTCGTTCAGATCGACGTCGCTGCGATCCAGCTTGATGCGACCAGATTCAAGCCTGGAGAAGTCCAGTACATCATTGATCAGGGCCAGCAGGCCTTGGCTTGAGTCGTAAATCCGCTCCACGTAATGGCGTTCGCGTGCACCAAGCTCGCCTGTTGCCTTCAGGATTCCGGCAAAGCCGATTATGCTGGTCAGGGGCGTCCGCAGTTCATGACTGACATTGGCGACAAAATCGCTCTTGACCCGCGCCGCCGCCACCGCAGCAGCCCGCGCTTCCTCGAGCTGCGCCCCTTTGAGGCGCAGTTCCATCTCGTCGACCACAATCTGCGCGATGATTGCCAAACGCCGCTGATCGCGTTCGTTCAGCTGTCGTGGTTTGGTATCACAGATGCACATGGCGCCAAGCCTGTGCCCGGAGGCAAGCCGCAACGGCGCACCCGCATAAAAGCGGATGTGGGGTCCTGCAACAACCAGCGGGCTGTTGGCAAAACGCGGATCTTGTTCCGCGTCGCTTACCACCAGCACCCCGTCACGCTGAATGGTGTACTGACAGAAGGAAATTGCCCGCGGGGTCTCGCTCGGAACAGGGCCCTGTTTGGACTTGAACCACTGCCGGTTCGCGTCAATCAGCGAGATCATGGCAAGAGGGGTATCAAAAAGTTCCGAGGCCATACGCGTGATGCGGTCGAAGCTCTCTTCGGCGGGGGTGTCCATGATATCAAAGGTGCTCAGGGCCGCGAGGCGGGCCGCTTCGAGTGCCCCGTCGTGGTTCGTGTTGCTGGTCAATGAATTCATGGTGCTCGCCCGTGGCAGATCCGTAGCTCTAGTCTACCGGAACAAAGATTGCTAAGAAACCGCTTTCGGGGGGGATAGTTTGCAGCAGCTGCTTTATGTCGACGACGATGAATCCATCCGCGAGGTAGCCGCCCTGTCGCTGGAGCTTGACGGCCGCTTCAAGGTAAGACTTGCCGCCTCCGGCAAGGAGGCGCTTGCCATGCTTGCGAGTGGCTACCGCCCCGATGCGGTTCTGCTGGATGTGATGATGCCGGATCTTGATGGGCCGCAGACCCTTGCCCGCATGCGCACTCAAGGGCTTGAGGAGCTTACGGTCATTTTTGTCACTGCTCGCTCGCTGGACACCGAGCGTCAGGCACTCCTGAGCCTGGGGGCTTGTGGCATCATCACCAAACCGTTCGACCCCTTGCACCTGGGCAAGGAGGTTAGCCAGATCCTGGGCAAGAAGGTGTCAGCATGACCGCCGCAGATGACAATCTGCAGATGCTTGAAAAGCTCCGGGTGCGGTTTCGTGCGCGTTGTCGCGACGATCTCGCCATTCTCGAACAGGGACCGGGGACAGAACAATTTGCGTACTGCGTTCACCGCCTCGCCGGCAGTGCCGGAACATTCGGTTTTGATGATATCAGCCGCAACGCCAGCCAAATCGATGACCAATTCCGCCAGCATCACACGGTCGAGCAAAAGCAGCTGGATCAGCTTATCAGCCTGGTGCGTTCCATTCTCTAGGATTTATGAAAGCCGCGACGGGTCATCGTTCCCCAGTGATGTCTGCGGCGCAGAAACTGCCAATAACCCTTGATGCGCCAAAAATTGTTGAGCTGCCGGTAGCCAAAGTTCTCGACGATGGCAGCAAGCAAAAGCACCATGAGACTTTGTGTCGTTGGAAACCGCCGCAGCTCGGCCTCTTCCAGAGCAAGAGAGCCGATGCTGATAACAACGCCAAACAGAAAGCTGACGGCTGCGAAGGCCTTCAGGTAGACAAGCGACAGGGCGCCCAGAACATAAAAGACCGGAATCAGGAAGTAGCCGATTGTCTCCAGAACCGGGCCAACCACGTCAAAGAGAAAGATGCTGCCAAATCCGAGAATGCCAACCCGGCCATAATGGGGATTAAAGAGAAGATCGAAATGGGCAAAAAAGGTCTCCAGCGCGCCGCGCTGCCAGCGCACCCGCTGCCGTCCCAGATCCCTGATGTTTTCCGGAACTTCAGTCCAGCACACCGGTTCGGGCACAAACACAATGCGATAATCCCTGCCCGTCTCGCGGGCAAAGCGATGGATTTTGACCACCAGTTCCATGTCCTCACCTACGGTGCCGAGGCGGTAGCCACCAACGTCAAGCACGGCCTGCCGGCGGAAGAGACCAAAGGCCCCGGAAATGATGGTCAGACAATTGGCCTCGCTCCAGGCCAGGCGCGCCATCAAGAACGCGCGCAGATATTCGACCGTCTGCAGGAGGGCATAACCGTTTCTCGGCAGTTCAACCCGCACGACCTGGCCGTGCTCGATGACACAACCATTGGCCACCCGGATCGTGCCGCCAACTGCGACCGTGCTGACGGGGTCTTCGACAAACGGACTGACTGCCCGCAGCAGTGCGTCCGCTTCAAGCAATGAATCGGCATCAATCGAACAAATGATCGCCGCACGGGCAAGGTTGATGCCGGCGTTCAGGGCATCTGCCTTGCCACCATTGAGCTTGTCCACCACCACCAGGCGGCGCTGATTTTTGGCGATATAAATTTCCTGAATGGCCTGACACGGTACCGCAAGTTCATAGTGGCGTTGTGCGGGACGAAGTTCAAAAGCCTCGATTAGCGCCTCAAGTGTCCTGTCCCGCGAGCCATCATTGATGACGATGATTTCGAAGTTCGGATATTGCAGAGCCAGCAGCGCCCGCACGCTCTCCACCACCGTCGCCTCTTCATTGAACGCCGGCACAAGAAGCGCGATTGGCGGAGCATTGTCGGCAAAGTGCCGCCACA
>JAKAVI010000258.1 GCA_021817355.1 Pseudomonadota bacterium
GAATTGCCGTCCAGTTTGGCTCCAGGCATGACGAGTTTGGCTCCCACCATCGGCGCGAGAAAGGGAAGTCCCCAGGCATTGGCGTGAAACATGGGGACGATCGGCAGGACCGTGTCGCGACCGCTGACGCCAAGTGCGTCGCTCCCCCCTGCCATCATACTGAGCAGGAGGTTAGAGCGGTGGCTGTAAAGCACACCTTTGGGGTTTCCAGTGGTTCCTGAAGTATAGCACAGGCCACAGGCCGCGCGCTCGTCGAGCTCGCGCCAGGCAAAATCTCCGTCGCCTGCGGCGATGAAATCCTCATAGGCGACGAGGTTGGGGACGGAAATCTGGGGCAGATGGGCGCGATCGGTCAAAGCTACGAAGAGTTTGATTGCCGGCAAGCGGGGCGCGATCTGCTCAATCAAGGGCGTGAAACTGGTGTCAAAAAACAGGACACGGTCTTCGGCGTGGTCGGCGATCCAGGCGATCTGCTCGGGAAACAGGCGTGGATTGATGGTGTGGTAAACCGCTCCCATGCCGGTAATGCCGTACCAGGTTTCCAGATGACGGGAGGTGTTCCAGGCCAAGGTGGCGACGCGCTCACCTTCCTTGATGCCCTGCTGGTCCAGTGCCTGTGCCACTTTGCGGGCGCGCAAGGCGAGGTCACCATAGGTGGTCCGCACGATCGGCCCCTCCACGGAGCGGGTCACGATTTCCCGCTGGGCGTGGTAGAGCGCGGCATGATCAATGATTTTGTGGACCAGCAACGGCCAGTCCTGCATGAGACCAAACATCCAAATATCCCCGATAGAGGGCGTATCATAGCTGGCCCGGCGACGGGAGCAATCCGGCTTTGCCTTTCGGTTCGGTCATCTGCCGCGTGAACGCCTCGGGAAACGCAGCCGCAGGCTTCCAAATCGGGGTAGCCAGGATGGGAGGGGGCCCGCGCTGGCTGGCGGGGGCGACAGCTGGCTCAGGTATCAGGCTTGCTGGCCGGATGCAGGTCCGCCCTGCGCGGAAAACGCGCATGGGCTCTCCTTTCGGCCGGCCGCGGGCATACATTGGCCGTTGCACCGGCAAGGTTTTCTGCTCATGCTTTTGCCGCCGCCAACCAGACGTGACACCAGGACTCAAATGAGCTGTGCCCCTGCCACCTCGACCATGCGTCGGCATATCGCAGCGGTCACGCTCGGCAATGCTCTCGAATTCTACGATTTTCTGACCTATTCATTTTTTGCCATTCAGATCGGCCATTGCTTCTTTCCGAGCACGAGTGGGTACGGCAGTTTGATGGCCTCGCTTGCCACCTTTGGCGCAGGCTTTGCGACGCGCCCGCTTGGCGCTCTTGTCATCGGTCAGTATGCCGACAAGGTGGGACGCAAGCCGGCGATGCTTCTCAGCTTCGTGCTGATCGGGCTGTCGATCTTTGCCATGGCCCTCATTCCGCCCTATCGCAGCATAGGGCTGGCCGCACCGGTACTGTTTGTTGCATCGCGTATGCTGCAGGGCTTTTCCCTAGGAGGCGAAATCGGGTCCAACACGGCATTTCTGGTTGAAGTGGCCCCGCCATCGGCGCGTGGCTTTATCGTCTCGTTTCAGGGCGCAAGCCAGATGGCCGCAATCCTCGCCGGCAGCGTGGTTGGCACGGTACTCTCGGAAGTTCTGTCACCCGGTGCGCTGACTGCCTATGGCTGGCGCGTCGCCTTCGCGCTCGGCGGTCTCGTCGTGCCGCTGGGCTGGTCGCTGCGACGCAGTCTGCCTGAAACCCTGCACACATCGAACGCCCTCGTGGAGCCTGTTGGCGGGCGCGCAGGTCTCATCCGGGGGCACTGGCGCGTCATGATCCTCGGCCTTGTCATTCTTGGCATGGGAACGATTGGCAGCTATGTGCAGATGTATATCGTCACCTTCGCCCAGCACGCCTTAGGTCTGTCGGCGCGTGCCGGATTTCTTGCCTCCTGTGCCAACGCGGTCGCGGCCATACCGGCCTTGCTCTTGGGTGGCTGGCTCTCGGATCGTTTTGGCCGCTGGCCTGTCAATGTCGTGGCCAATGCGCTGTTACTTGTGCTCGTGGTGCCGCTTTTTGCCTGGGCAGTGGACCTTGGTTCTGCCTCCGCCCTCATTGCCAGCATGACTTTGCTGGGCTTCGTTTCCAACCTGACCTTTGGCGTGGTGTGTGCGGCACTTGGTGAAGGCCTGCCGCTTGCAATCCGTTCTAGTGCTTTTGGCACTGTCTATTCGCTGGCGATAGCGGTCTTTGGCGGTTCGACGGAATTCATCGTTACGTGGCTGATCCATCTCACCGGTAGTGCGATGGCTCCGGCATGGTATGTTGCCGGCGCCACGGCGGTGGCACAGATTGCGCTCATGATGCTCCCAGAAAGCGCACCGGGCCGAGCTATGGATGCCGCGAAAAGTGCGAGGTCTAAGGCGGCGGCCGCAGAGCAGACCTAGGCCCACTGTAACTTTTTGGATGGTCTTTAGATGTCACTGTCAAACGCTCAAACACGCGATGTAGAGGCACTGCTTCATCCCTATACCGATCTCGTCCGGCATCGCAGTGTCGGCCCCGTCATCTTCGAGCACGCCCAAGGGATATATATCTACGATGACAAGGGCAAAGACTACATTGAAGCGATGGCCGGCCTGTGGTGCACGGCCCTGGGTTGGGGGGATGGTGAACTTGTCGAGGCGGCCAGTGAGCAAATGCGCAAGCTCGCTTTTGGTCACCTCTTTGCGGGGCGTAGCCACGAGCCGGCCATCGCCTTGGCCGAAAAGCTCAAGGAGATTGCGCCCTTCAAGGTCGCCAAGGTGTTTTTCGCCAATTCCGGGTCGGAAGCCAACGATACGCAGATCAAGCTATACTGGTATGCCAATAATGCTCTTGGTCGTCCCAAAAGGAAAACCATCATCAGCCGCGAAAAGGCCTATCACGGGGTGACGCTGGCCTCTGCATCGCTAACAATGCTGCCAGCAAATCATCGCAGTTTCGATCTCCCCTTTGATTTTGTGCGTTATGCTGAGTGCCCTCATTACTATCGAGCCGCCAGGGTAGACGAGGACGAAGTCGCCTTTGCCGAGCGCATGGCGGCCAGTCTGGTGGCGCTGATCGAGAGGGACGGACCAGAGCAGATTGCGGCGATGATCGCTGAACCGCTGCAGGGGGCAGGTGGCGTGATCTTGCCACCGCGCGGATATTGGGAACGCATCGGCAAGATCCTCGAACGCTATGCGATACCTCTCATCGTTGATGAAGTGATCACCGGATTTGGTCGAACCGGGAAATGGTTTGGTACTGAGACCTATGCCATGAAACCTGCCAGCATGACGGTTGCCAAGGCATTGTCGTCTGCCTATCTGCCGATTTCGGCGGTATTGCTCGGTGATGAGCTTGCGGCCGCGGTTGAGGCGGAAAGTGGCCGTATCGGCACCTTTGGCCATGGCTTCACCTATGGCGGGCATCCGGTGGCCTGCGCCGTCGCATTGAAAACGATTGAACTCTATCAGACGCGCGATGTGCCCGGACATGCCGCACGTATGGCTCCGCGTTTCCTGGAGCGCCTGCGGGCACTGTCCACGCATCCGCTGGTGGGAGAGGCACAGGGCGTTGGCCTGATCGGTGGCATTGAACTTGTCGCTGACAAGCAAAGCCGCAAGAGCTTCGACAGTACGCGCCAGATCGCCATGACCGCTGCACGCTTCGCGCAGGAGGAAGGCGTAATCGTCCGCCCGTTGCTGGGAGACAGGCTGGCGATCTGTCCGCCGCTCGTGATCGTTGAGGCAGAGATCGACGAACTCTTTGCGCGCCTCTCCCGCGGTCTTGATCGCGCTCTTGAGTGGGTCCGAAAGGAGGGATTGCTGGGCGGCTGAAGTGCTTGGCTGGAACACATTTGCAGTACGATGCGTTAAAGCTGCAATGGAAGTCGGGACGCCTGGATACCGGTCTGGCGGAAGCAGCCCGACTGTGCGGAGACGAGAGAGCCCCCCCATGTCTAGCCTTGCAGATGTGCGGACTGCGACCGTGCTTGCTGAAATAGCAAAGGAACGTGCAACCATCGCGCACAAGACCGAGCGATTGCGGGCCTTGCGCCTGGCGAAGGAGAGCGAGGAACGCAACCGCGTGGACACCTCTGGCGCCGTCAAGGCGCAGCGAAAGCGCAGAGCGCCCGCGAAGGTCTTGCGTGTCAACGTGCCGGGATAGTCTTGGCCCGATGGCATGGGGCACATGCAGTCCGCTCGCGGGCCGCCGGCAATGGAAATTGTCCAGCGCCATCAACGTGTTTAGGCGAAAGGGCCTGAGCAGGGTCAGGTACTTGGGGGCGGCGGGGTGCTTGCCTTGCACCTCCTGGTGCTGAAAGTGATGCGCCGTGAGGGTTTTGGTACAGCTCGCACATGCCTCAAAAAGCGGTAGCAGAGGCGGAACCAGCCATGCTCTAATTGGTTACCGGGCGGGTAGGACGATTAGTACCTACCCCGACCCTTGCTGCGAGCTTGAGCTCGCGAATTTGCACAAACGCACTTTTAGGAGAAGTTTTGCCATGGCCGACCCGTTCACGTTGCCGCCGCTGCCCTACGACCAGAAGGCGCTTGAGCCTGTAATTTCGTCGAACACGCTCGGTTTTCATTATGGGAAGCATCACCAGGCCTATGTCACCAATCTCAACAAGCTGGTCCAAGGCAGCGAGTTTGAGAGCATGGGGCTCGAGGATGTCATCCGCAAAAGCCACGGCAAGAATGCGGGCATCTTCAACAATGCCGCTCAGATCTGGAATCACACGTTCTATTGGCACAGCCTGAAGCCCGGCGGCAGCCAGCCAGCGGGCAAGCTCAAGGAGGCGATCGAGACTTTTGGCGGGCTGGAGAAACTCAAGGCCGAGTTTGCCGAGGCTGCCAAAACCCAGTTCGGCTCGGGTTGGGCTTGGATCGCTGCCCGCGGAGGCAAGCTGGAGGTGTTGAAAACCGGCAATGCCGAAACGCCGCTGGTCGGTGGCGCCACGGCCCTGCTGACCATCGATGTCTGGGAACACGCCTATTACCT
>JAKAVI010000309.1 GCA_021817355.1 Pseudomonadota bacterium
TCCACCAGAGGCTCGGAGCCTCCGGAAAGCTGCCGGGCCCGGAAGCCGGAATAAAGTACAAGATCAAAACGGTTGGGGACCTTGTCGACGCAATCTTCAACGGTAACACGAGCCATAAAGAACCCTTCGAATTTACCAGAGCTGCGGCCAGCATGGCGCCGCCGGCAGAACAGACTTCTCCGGAAAGACCGCGGACCATAGAAGAAGCGCTCCCGGGATGCAAGACGTTCAAAAGCCGGCACAGCCCGCGTCAATCCACTCCAGAACACTGTGCTGGTGAAAACGTCGCTTGTAAGCCGAACGGACCTCGTCGAGCCGGGTGAGGTTGTCGCCCCGGCCAGGTAGCACGATGACCACCACCTTGCTGGGCTCAAAGCCTGCCCGCTCTGGTCCTTGCCAGTAGCCCCGCGCCGACAAAATTGTAAAACCATTAGGAAATTGAGGGATTAAGGTCGTGTCGACAAACTGTCGCCACTGCCCGCGCGAAATTTTCCGGCCCTGCGCCTGCGAACGGCCAAAAAATAGATAGGCGGTGTGGGCGCGGCCAAGAGATCCGGGGCAGGAGGTCTGCGACGGGGAAACGCAGCCCGCGAGGCACAGCGCGATAATGAGCACAGCACTCCGCATCAGCCCAGACCAGCACGATGGGCGTCCAGCATGGGACGCACCCGCAGCATCAAGGTAATGGCGCGAGCCCAGATGAGACCTAAGGAGAACACGAGCCCCAGATCCGCCGACACCAGTGCCGTCCCCGCAAGATGGCCATGTGCCTGCGGTATCTCGAAGATGTTGTGCAGCACGGCGCGCAGCAGAAACAGGGCGATCAACAGCATCAGACCCAATGTTGTCGCCTTCGTGGTAACCCGACCACTGGCGGCATCAATACGGATATGAAGGTGACGAGCCCGTAACCATCCGGTCACAGCTCCTGCCAGAAGCGCGAGCGCAAAGCCGATGACGCGGAGCACCGACAGTTCAGGTGGACGATGGCGCAGTGTCGTATACAATGCGAGCGTGGTAACGCAGGGTATTACCCACATCGCCCGGGGGCGAAGACGCGACCCCTTGGAGCGGCGCTGCCACCATACAAGCACCGCCAACATGAACAACGTTGGTAAATAGGGATCGAGCAGCTGCCACATATTTCATTCCTCGCGTCGCAACGGGCCCATTCATGAATTTCCGAATAAAATCATCGTTATTTGGCGTATTCCTAACATGTTTCCTAGGTTCTTCGGCGATCGCTGCCGCACCTGCAGTACAACACTTCTCCCCCATGAATGGCGCCTACATGGCCACCGTTCCGAAAAACTGGACAATCCAGACTGACTACACCTTTAATGCTCTTGGGCCGGGTCATCCGCTTTCTGGCGTGCTCTTTTCCATACCCCAGTCCGAGGCCGCTGGCACTAATCTATCATCGCTGGGCACCGGTGTTGCGCTGATCACGCCCCCCCCTCACCAGCCGTGCAGTGCGCGCGACTATCTCGCTACGGCCCGCGACGGCATTGAGCTGAGCGAAGCGGGAACTTTGTGGACCATGGCACGCGCGACGGACGTTGGCGCAGGAACCAAATCCACTACTCAGATCTTTGCCCGGCGCATGGAGGGACGTTGCCTGCTTGTCCTTTATCTCGTCCATACAACCGATCTTGGCGCCTATCCGCCGGGCTCGGTTCAGCCCTACGATCACGTCGCCCTCATGCGTGCCTTCGATCTACTGCGTCACAGCCTGGTCCCTGCGCCCTTTGCCGACGCCGCCTCTAAAGGCGACAGGCGCATTGCACCCAGGAAGGTGCGGGCACATCGGCATTAGCCAACCGGGCGAACCGCGTCACGATCATCACCAGGCAACGCAGCGATGAGATCACAAACGCTGCGGCCACTTTTGGGGTGGACCCAGCCGGGCGCGACATCCGCGAGAGGTATAAGGACAAATCCACGGTTTTCTATTCGCGGATGAGGCAATATAGGTGGGCCAGCATCTACCTGCCCGCCATAATCAAGGAGATCAAGGTCCAGGCAACGTGGGGCATTGCGTTCACCTCTAACCCGTCCAAGTCGGCTTTCGATGTCATGCATGAGCCCCATCATGGCCGCAGGAGCCAGAGACGTTGCCACCATCGCCACCGCGTTCACATAAGGCGGATCAGACGGATCCGGCCAGGCCGGCGTCATAAAAAAGCGCGAAACAGAAATCACTTTTGCGCCGTTATTGCTTAACAGACCCAGGCTGGTCCGCAGCGTCTGTTCCGGAGCCGCCGCAGCAAAAGGCAAATTGGCGCCTAGCGCGATAAGGATCACAGCACAACCTTTTATGGATCAGAAAAGGAAATAAGCCAACCGCAAGATGACATTTCTGAATTTGTTGTCTGTTTCATAGTCATTGGAGGATTTTATGTTATTCTACCCGCAGGAAAAACTTGCTCTTTTTATCGACGGAGCCAATCTGTACGGCGCCGCAAAGGGATTGGGTTTTGATATAGACTACAGGCGCCTGCTCGAGTTGTTCGCGCACAAGGGCATCCTGGTCCGCGCCTTTTACTATACGGCGGTTGCGGATGACCAGGAATTCTCGCCACTGCGCCCACTCGTGGACTGGCTCGACTACAACGGCTTTACCGTCGTCACCAAGCCGCTCAAGGAATTCGTCGACAGCCAAGGCCGGCGGCGGGTCAAGGGCAACATGGACATCGAGCTGGCCATTGATGTGATGAATATGGCCGAAATTGTCGATCACATCGTGATCTTTTCGGGCGACGGCGATTTTCGCCGACTCGTTGAGGCCACGCAGCGCAAGGGCAAGCGCGTCAGTGTGGTGTCGACGACGCGAACACAGCCGCCGATGGTGGCGGATGAATTGCGTCGCCAGGCCGATAATTTCATCGAACTGGATGATCTCAAAGTCTCAATCATGCGCGAGGGTGGTTCGCGAGTGGGTGAACATCATCGCGAGGAGGAGATTCAGAGCAGCCCCACAGGCTGAACACAACTATACTGACGCTTGCGAGTCGAAGCCAGTAACCCATGCCGTCCGATTGTGAGCCAGTGTCAGATTGTTCCTTGTGCCCGCGTTTGGCCAGCTTCCGGCGGCAGAATGCGCGAGCCCTGCCGGATTATTTCAACGCGCCAGTTCCGACCTTCTACGCCAAGGGGGCGGTGCGGCTGCTGATCGTGGGGCTGGCTCCCGGCCTTCATGGTGCCAACCGCACCGGACGCCCCTTCACCGGTGATTATGCGGGGGACCTGCTCTATGCCACCTTGCTGCGCCACAAGCTGGCGCTTGGCCAATATGGCATGCGGACTGACGACGGGCTTGAGCTCAATCACTGCGCCATCACGAATGCAGTGCGCTGTGTGCCACCGCAGAACAAGCCGCTGCCGGCAGAAATCAATACCTGCCGCCGCTTTCTCGCCGCTCAGATCGCAGCCTTGCCGCAGCTGCGCGCGATCCTGGTCCTAGGCAAGATCGCTCATGACAGCGTCGTCAAGGCGCTCGAGCTGAAGCTGAAGGACTACCCGTTTCGTCACGGCGCATATTACCACGCCAGCCAGCTGACTGTGGTGTCGAGCTATCACTGCTCACGCTACAACACCAACACCGGCGTACTAACCCCTCAGATGTTCGACAACGCTGTCAGCACAGCCCGGCGTGCCGCCATGACGACGCGGTCGCGATAAGGCTCGCTGCAACATCGCCAAAGAGGCCAGCATGCCCCCAGTGCACGAACGCCCGTCAGCTGTAGCGCTCTTCCTTCCAGGGGTCGCCTTCATTGTGGTAGCCCCGTACTTCCCAAAAGCCCGGTCTATCCTGCGCCGAAAATTCGATGCGCGTCACCCATTTGGCGCTCTTCCAGAAATACCAGTCCGGAATGACAATACGAACCGGACCACCATGTTCACGGCTCAGCGGCACGCCCTCCCAGTGATGGGCTAGAAGTGCGTTATCAGCGGCAAATATTTCGAGCGCGACATTTGTGGTATAACCGTCATAAGACTGAAAGAGAACGTGACGGGCCTCAGGCTTGGGCTTTACGAGCTCGAGCAAGGTCTGTGTTGCAACTCCCTGCCAATGATTGTCATAGCGGCTCCAGGCAGTGACACAATGAATGTCGCTGACCAGCTCGCGTTGTGGAAGTTGCAGGAATTGCTCGAGATTGAGGACCAGAGGCGCATCAACAAGCCCTCCCACCCGCAGCCGCCAGCGCTCAGGCGCGATGGCCGGCTGGGCCCCAAGATCAAGAACTGGCCAGTTGGTGACGAGCCGCTGCCCGGGGGGCAGCCGGTTGACACGCCCAAGGTCGGGCCGACCGGTCAGTAGCCTTCCCTCGTCTGCCCATTTCTCCTTGGCGCGGAGCAGCTTTTCGCGCGCGGCCGGCTCCGGAATATCATCCTCACTCATCCGACCCTCCTTACACCCAGCGTTCCGGCGTGACAGCCATAATGGGCATCGACCTCTTTTCGTTCACAGGCCAGCTCAAACCTTGTGAGACCGTCCGCAGTTCTGGCGCGAGCTTGCCTCAAGCTGATCTCCTAAGCCGCGTTGCAGCCTATTGGAAGGGGAGCCTTGATCAAAGGCCTCAGGCGGCACGGAACTGGCCCAGGCTGCCCTCTCCGTCGCCTCACGGCACAGGCTCGGCCATTGGTGTCAGGCCCAGCCAGGGGTCTTTACCACCGGATTGCGCTGCCTGTGCTGCGCCTTGTTTGCCCAAAGCCCTTCAGACAAACCACGCGGCTCCTGAAGGCGCCTCGAGCTACCCCCTGTCGCGCATCAGACGCGCCTTTTGCCGCGCCCAATCGCGCTGCTTCTCCGTCTCGCGCTTGTCGTGAAGCTTTTTGCCCTTGGCGATACCGAGTTCAAGCTTGGCAATGCCCCGGGGCGTAAAATACAGGCGCAGAGGTATGAGGGTCATGCCTTCGCGCTGGGTTGCCTGCGCGAGTCTCGCACTCTCCCGCTTATGCAGCAGCAATTTTCGTACCCGTTTGGGTTCGTGATTGAAGCGGTTGGCCTGCCCATATTCCGGAATGTTCGCATTGATGAGAAGGACGGCGCCATCCTTGGCCTGGGCATAGCTTTCGGCAATTGTCGCCTTGCCCGAACGCAGGCTTTTGACCTCGGACCCCAGCAGGCTTATCCCGGCCTCCAACGTATCGCTGATGGCGTAGGAATAGCGCGCCTTTCGATTCTCGGCGACAACCTTACGTCCGTCATCCTTTTTTTTGGCCATCACAGAAGCCCCGCACTCTCCATCGCCTGGCGCACTTTCGCCTGCCCGCCCTCGCTGAGCGAGACGATAGGAAGACGCACCTCGTCACTGCACAACCCGAGCAGGGAGGCGCCAAATTTTGCCGGTGCTGGACTGGGTTCGCAAAACATCGCGTCGTGCAGCGCGATCAGGCGGTCCTGCAGGGCGCGCGCTGCAGCAAAATCACCGCGCAAACAGGCCTCCTGAAACTGCGAGCACAATTGAGGCGCGACATTGGCGGTAACCGAGATACATCCATGTCCCCCATGGGCCATATAGCCCAAAGTCGTCGCGTCCTCGCCGGAGATCAGCCGCCAGGAAAATCCGCAGGCCAGCCGCTCTCGGCTGGGGCGGGCCAGATTGCTCGTTGCATCCTTGACCCCAATGATATTGGCGATGCGCGCCAGGCGGGCCATGGTCTCCACTGAAATATCGACGATTGATCGTCCGGGTATGTTGTAGAGCAGGATCGGAATGTCCACGGCATCGGCAATCGCAGCAAAATGCCGGTAAAGGCCCTCCTGCGAGGGCTTGTTGTAATAGGGTGCAACAGATAGCACCGCATCGGCACCAACGGATTTGGCATGCAGGGTCAGCTCGATCGCCTCCGCGGTCGAGTTGGAACCGGCGCCAGCGATCACCGCCACCCGGCCATTGGCTTCCTCGACACAGATCTCCACGACCTGCTTATGCTCCTCGAACGATAAGGTCGCCGACTCCCCGGTGGTCCCTGCTGGTACCAGCGCATGGCTGCCCTGGGCAATTTGCCAGGACACGAAGCGGCGGAGCGCCCCGTGATCGACGGCGCCTTTGGTCATCGGCGTGATAAGAGCCGGTATGGATCCCTTAATGCGTTCGCGCAGATCGCGCATTTGCTGTTCCATTGTTCGCTGCGGAAACCACAAAATAGGTTTCAAGAGGCGATCCGGCAAGCCATTGGTCCGGCTTGCTCTGGCCACGGCCAGCCGGCTGGTCTAGTATCGCGATGAGGGTGATGCGGCCCATCACCATTCTCAAACAGGTTCCGTGCATGATTGCGTCCCGCGCCGCGTTTTTGGCAGCTGTCACTACGCTCGCCCTTTTTGCGCCCGCGCTGGCCAAGGCCATATCTCCACCGCCCTCCGCACGCGCTGTGGCCGACCCGGAGCACCTTTCCCCTTTTGAACTCGAGATTTACGGCCGGGCCTTTGATGCGGCCGACCACGGCGACTGGGCCGCGGCCAAGGGGCTTGCAGATCAGGGCCGCAACCGGTTGGCCCGCGAATTGGTGCTCTGGCGCTACGATCTCTCGCCACGTTCGCAGGCGAGCTTTGACGAGATCAATGCCTTTCTAAAGCGTAATCCCCACTGGCCCCTGCGCTCGGTCCTCTATCGCCGGGCCGAGCACGCCATGCCGGCAGACCTGCCGCCACAACGCGTCATCGCCTGGTTTGGCGACCGCAAGCCGCAGACAGGAATCGGTATGATCCGGCTGGGGGTGGCGCTGTTGGCGACGGGCGAGCGCGAGAAGGGCCGCCAGCTCATTCGAAAGGGCTGGATCGAAGGCGCGTTTACCCCCGACGAGGAGCAGCAGGTCCTAAACCAATGCCGCTCCATCCTGACCCAAAGTGTGCAGCGTGCACGCCTCAATTTTCTCATCTGGCACAATGATGTGGCGGCCGCGCGCCGCCAGCTGTACCGCGTCGACCGCAAGGACCAGCGCATTGCCATCGTAAGACTGGCATTTCAGACGGCACCTGCATTCGCGGAGCAGCTCTATTATCGCCTGCCCTTTGCCTGGCGCGGTAATCCAGGGCTGGTACTCGGTCACGCACGCGTATTGCGCGCCCGCGGCAACAAGACCGCGGTCGCACAGGCGCTGCTGAGTTCAAGCTTGGGTGGTCTGGTCAAGATAGATCCCTCCGCCTGGTGGAGCAATTTGGCGCTCGCGGCCCGCGATTCCATGGAATTGCACCGCTACCGCCTCGCCTACCGTCTGGCCGCCGAAGCCGGACTGAAGAAAGGCGACGCTTTCGCCCAATCACAATTTCTCGCAGGCTGGCTGGCCTTACGCTTTCTACATGATCCAAGCACAGCGCTGCGCCACTTCAAGCTTCTGGCCGACGGGGTGTCGATGCCCATCAGCGTGGCCCGCGCCTATTACTGGATGGGACGGGCCTATGAGGCGAAGGGGGAGCGCCTTGCGGCGGTGCGGGCCTATCACCTCGCTGCCGCGCATCCCGACACGTTTTATGGGCAGCTGGCTTTAGTGCGCCTGGATCCTAACACCGCGCTCGTCCTGCCGCACAGCCAAACCGATCCAGCCAAAATTGGCGCAAGCTATGAGCGGGAGAAAATGACCCGCGCTATTCATATTCTCGCCCAGCTGCATGCCCGCCGTTTTGTGCGGATTTTTGCCGAGCATGATGTCAAGCTTCACCCCAATCCCTCCTTTGTCGCCCGATTGGCGAGCGATCTTGTTCACCTCGGCTATCGCGATGCAGCCGTGCAGGCGGCACAATTTGCCAGTTATCGCGGCATTGAGCTGCCGTCCTTCAGCCATCCGGTCATTGCCCTACCCCGCTATCGCGGTCCGGGATCGGCGCCAGCGGATGCGCTGGTGCTGGCCCTCATCCGCCAGGAAACCGAATTCGATGCCACCGCTGTGTCGAGCGCCGGTGCGCGCGGACTGATGCAGGTCATGCCATCCTCGGCCCGGCAACTGGCAGCGCAGCTTGGCGTCCCGTTCCGTCCCGCGGAACTGACCGAAAATCAAACCTACAATCTGGAACTCGGCATGACCGAGCTTGCCCAGAACCTGCGCGCCTGGAAGGGGTCCTATGTCCTTGCCGCGGCCGGTTACAATGCCGGAGACGGCAACGTGCGCCGCTGGATCAATTTTTTTGGCGACCCGCGCACCTCGGCGATAGATCCTATCGATTGGATCGAGATGATCCCGTTCGCCGAAACCCGCAATTACGTCCAGCGGGTACTCGAAAGCACGGAAATCTATCGCGACCGGCTGACAGGCAAGAGCGAACCTTTGCAGATTTTGGCGGATCTCTATCGTCCTGGCGCGCCGCCCCCGCAAAGGCCTTTGCCGCCGCTCACCCAGGGCCTCGATGTTCCGGTGCCAATAGCGCGGCCCAAGGAGGCCGCAAATGTCAGGCAGGCTGAGACTGCCTCGGCCAGCACCGCGTCAATGATAACGCCAACCTCAAGGCCTAAGGGCGACGGATCAATGCAGTGACAGCCACTCCCGCGCCAGGCGCAGGGCTTCCGCTATCTGTCCGGAGCTCATTTCAGCCGCAAGCTGTGCCCGCCAATTTTTGGCCACATCGCTGCCCTTCATCGCTGCCAGATTAAACCACTTGTGGGCGGTGACAAAATCCACGCCCACCCCCTGCCCTGTCGAATACGCCAGGCCGAGATTGTAGAGCGCATCCGCGCGCCCCTTATTAGCATCGGCCTCAAACTGTGCGAGCGTATCAAAATCGACGCACGACATGTCTAACCCCTGCTGTCTCGTGCGACGCCACTGTCGCACCTGCGCAGGAATGTTGGCGCCGATCGGCTAAAGAGAGGTTAATAAGATGGTTGTCAAAGAGTTAACACCTGCGGCGAGGACACTTGCCTGTGAGAGCCGCGTCCAGCTGTGGACAGTCCCTCAAATCGCTGGCGCGGAGCGCCCTGACCTTCACATCCGCGCAATCCTGGACCTGTGGTAGAACGCGGCAGGGCAGAGCCCTTCTGCGATAAGCTCCGCGTCCTATGACCGGAATTGGGCCTTCGCAAGACAGGGGAGCTTGGGTTATTGCGCTTTGCCGCCAAGGACGGGGCAGAACCTGTGCTGATCAGGGGCGCGAAATCTGCCTTTTTAGCAAGCTACGCAGGGCTTGCAGCTTTTGTAGGGCGGGGCCGCGGTAGCGGGAAAAGAGACCAAGCTCCTGACCTTGCTGACCGCGGCCCGTGCCTTGACTAAAACTCCGTCTCACATCACCGGAGCGGCGACGACCGGAGCAGCCTTGGCTCTACGCTTGCCCGCGCGTTTGGCGGCCTTGCGTTTGCCGGCTTTCTTGGCTGTCTTCTTGGCAGCTTTTCTGCCGCCGCGCTTGGCCGCTTTACGGGCGGTTTTGCGCTTGGCGGTTTTCTTCTTTGCCGCCTTGCGGGTAGTTTTCTTGGCGACCTTGCGCTTGGCTACCCGCTTTTTGGTGGCTTTGCGCTTGGCGGTCTTGCGGGCCGCACCCTTCGCCGCCGCGCGGCGGACGACGGACTTCTTGGTGGACTTCTTGGCCGCGCGCTTGGCGGGCTTCTTCTTGGCAGTCATTGGCATGTGACGACTCCTCGTAAGTTTGGGGTCGCGATGTTGCCTTCCCCAAAACACCAAGAATATGAGTGTCTTGGCTTAACGAAGCAATACTCCCCCGCCTGCGTCGCATGGCTGTCAAGTCCGGACTTCACAAAAAGCCCTATTTTTCTACATTTTATGCACTACTCTGTGTACTGAGCAAATTTGTGCGTGGGAGCGCCCGCACCCCTTTGTGCCTTGCAAATGTGCGAATCACCCCTCGTCTGGCAATTCGAGTCGCACCTTCAGGACGGCATTGACGGCCTGCGGATTGGCCTTTCCACCCGTCTCCTTCATCACCTGACCGACAAACCAGCCGGCCAATTTTGGCTTCGCCTTTGCCTGCGCGACCTTGTCCGGATTTGCGGCGATGACACGTTCAACCGCCTCTTCGATCGCGCGCGTGTCCGTCACCTGGCGAAGCCCGCGGTCCTCAACCACTGCGCGCGGATCACCTCCTTCGGCCCATACGATATCGAGCAGGTCTTTGGCGATCTTGCCGGAGATCGTGCCATCGCAGGTCATGGCGATGATGGCATGATTGGCCTCGGCGGATACCGGACAGTGGCCAATCGACAGCCCCTGCTTGTTGAGCCGGCCCAGGATTTCGTTGTTGAGCCAGTTGGCAGCGAGTTTCGCATCGGCGCCTCGGGCCATGACTTCGTAGTAATCAGCCAATTCGCGTTCCGCGACGATCACCCCCGCGTCATAAGCTGAGAGCCCATAGTCCTTGATGAATCTAGCTTTTTTCTCATCGGGCAGCTCCGGTAGGGAGGCGGCAACGGTCTTGATCCACGCCGCGTCAAGCTCCAGCGGCAACAGATCCGGATCCGGAAAGTAGCGATAGTCGTGCGCCTCTTCTTTGGAACGCATGCTGCGGGTCTCGCCTGCCTTGGAATCAAAAAGGCGAGTTTCCTGCTTCACCGTGCCACCGCCTTCAATCATCTCGATCTGGCGCCGGGCTTCATATTCGATTGCCTGGGCGATGAAGCGCAGGGAGTTTACGTTCTTGATTTCACAGCGTGTTCCGAGATCTGCGCCGGGCCGGCGCACCGAGACATTGACATCGGCGCGAAGGGAACCTTCCTCCATATTGCCATCACAGGTTCCCAAGTAGCGCAGGATCGCCCGCAACTTCTTCAGATACGCCACCGCCTCATCGGCACAGCGCATGTCCGGGCGACTGACAATCTCCATCAGCGCCACGCCGGCGCGGTTCAGATCGACATAGGAATAGTCGGCATGCTGGTCGTGGAGGGATTTGCCCGCATCCTGTTCCAGGTGAAGACGCTCGATCCCCACTGTTGCTGTTTCGCCGCCCGGCAGGTCGATGATGACCTCACCTTCGCCGACAATGGGCTGCTTGTACTGGGAAATCTGATAGCCACTCGGCAGGTCAGGATAGAAATAGTTCTTGCGATCGAACACCGAGACCAGGTTGATCTTGGCCCTGAGGCCAAGTCCCGTGCGGATCGCCTGTTCCACGCAGCGCCGGTTGATCACCGGCAGCATGCCCGGCATGGCGGCGTCCACGAAGCTGACCTGACTATTTGGGGGCGCACCGAAATCGGTCGCGGCCCCGGAAAAGAGCTTGGCCTTGGAGACGACCTGCGCGTGGACCTCAAGGCCAATCACGACTTCCCAGTCGCCACTTTCCCCGCGAATGTATTTCGAAGATTTTTCCGGCGCATTCATGCGAGCCACCATACCTTGGGTTTCGCGCGAAACTGTGCGGCCAGCTCCAGAGCTCGGCCGACGCGCAATACCATCGCTTCGTCAAACGCCTTACCGATAACCTGCAGCCCTAAAGGCAAGCCCTCCGTCGTGAGCCCGGCAGGTACTGACAGCGCCGGTAGGCCTGCCATGTTCACCGTAACCGTAAAGATGTCATTCAGATACATGGCCACGGGGTCCTGGGTCTTCTCCCCCAGCGCAAACGCCGGACCGGGAGTTGCCGGAGTCAGAAGCGCGTCGCAACGCCCAAAGGCTGCTTCGAAGTCACGGGCAATCAGCGTGCGTACCTTCTGTGCGCGTGCGTAGTAGGCATCATAATAGCCGGCCGACAGAACGTAGGTGCCGATCAGAATACGACGGCGTACCTCCTTGCCAAATCCTTCTCCGCGGCTACGTTCGTACAGCTCGCCAATGTCCCTGGCATCGCGCGTGCGATGTCCGTAGCGCACGCCATCATAGCGTGCGAGATTCGACGAGGCCTCTGCTGGAGCGACGATGTAATAGGCGGGCAATGCGTATCTGGTAGAAGGCAGGCTGACCTCGACGATCTCTGCACCCTGGGCACGCAGCCACTCTGCACCCTTCTGCCACAACGTGTCGATTTCCGGCGGCGCGCCATCGACACGGTATTCCTTCGGGATACCGATGCGCAGCCCCTTCACTCCAGCGTCAACCATGTCCTCGTAATTGGGCACGGGAAGATCGACGCTGGTCGAATCCATGGGGTCAACGCTGGCCATATGACTCAACAAGATAGCAGCGTCACGGACCGTTTTGGTCATCGGCCCGGCCTGATCAAGCGAGGAGGCAAAGGCGATAATCCCCCAGCGCGAGCAGCGGCCATAGGTCGGTTTGAGGCCAACCGTTGCGGTTACGGCTGCTGGTTGCCGGATCGAACCGCCGGTGTCGGTACCGGTTGCAGCCAGACACAGATCGGCAGCCACGGCACTCGCCGACCCTCCCGAGGACCCACCCGGTACCAAAGTCTGATTGGAGCCCTCTGCGCGCCAGGGGTTGGCTACCGGTCCGAAAAAGGAAGTTTCGTTGGATGAGCCCATTGCGAACTCATCCATGTTGGTCTTTCCCAGAAGAACGGCGCCGGCGTCCCACAGGTTCTGCGTTACCGTGGATTCGTAAGGCGGGACGAAGTTCTCAAGGATGTGGCTGCCAGCCGTGGTACGTACCCCCTTGGTGCAAAACAGATCCTTGATCGCCAGAGGTAAACCCTCTAGCGATCGCGCCTCTCCGCGCGCCAGACGGGCATCGCTCTCGGCCGCCATGGCAAGGGCCCGCTCCGGGGTTTGAGTGACGAAGGCGTTGAGCGGTCGCGCCGCTTCAATCGCCTTTAACAGTGCGCCCGTAAGCTCCGTCGATGAAACGCGCTTTTCCAGCAATGCATTGCGTGCATCTGCAAGCGTCAAGCCAGTAAGATCTGTCATGTTGCACCCGGCTCGCGCGCGAGCCCCTTTTCATAAAAAACGGACCAAGATGAGGCTGGATAATCAAGCACGGGCGCACAGCGTCTGAAACCGGCACGCTCGTAAACCCGCCATGCCGCCGGATGCCGGTCGCCGGTTTCCAACACCAGGCAGGCCAAGCCTTCTCGTTCGGCGAGCGTTTCGATCTGCGCCAGAATGCGTCCACCGATACCCCGTCCCTGACAAAAAGGCCGGGTGTACATGCGTTTGACCTCACCGACCGCTCCGTGACGACGCAGGGCGCCCATACCCACCGCCAGCCCCTCGATACGCGCCACGAAGACAGTGATATCGGGCTGCGCCATCTCCTCGGCAGTCATATGATAGCAATGCTCCGGTGGGGTTAGCGCCAAAAGTACCTCGTTCAGCTCGCAGATCAGACTCCGAACCTCATCCGACAGCGGGCTCTCAATGGCGATCGTCTCCTCGCTCATGCCTACTCGACCACCTTCGGAACCACATAGAAGTGATCCTCTACAAGCGGGGCATTGGCGGTGACAGCTGCTGCATCGCCACCCGCCGTAACCTCGTCTTCACGCATCTTAAGACGTTGGGCGACAACTGAGGTGAGCGGTGCGACCTCCCGAACATCCACTTCCTGGAGTTGTTCGACCCACCCCAGTATCGCGTTGAGTTCCGTCACCATGGGGTCGATCCGATCCTCCTCAAGGGCAATCCGGGCGAGCCGGGCAACGCGCAACACGGTTTCTCGATCGACAGACATGGAGCCAGTCTCTGTGCTAGGATGCGGCTCTTGCTACCAACCAATGGGGCGGGCTGGCAAGCGATGGACGAAGGATCCAAAGAGGCGGCTATGGGATTTGCCATTACGGCCATCGACCATGTGCAGATCGCAACACCACGCACCCTGGAAGCAGAGACGATCGCCTTCTACCGCGACATTCTGGGTCTACCCCCCGTTCCCAAGCCCGCCGAGCTGCGCGCACGGGGCGGTGCCTGGTTCCAGGTAGGCGCCCTGCAGCTTCATATAGGCCTGGATCCGGACACCGGGCCCTTGCCCAAATCCAAACGCCACGTCTGCCTTCTGACCGAGGACCTCGCTGCGGCCAAACAGGCCGCGCAGCTGGCCGGGCTTGCCATTGAGGAGGAGAGCCGTGCAGAGGGCCTGACGCGCTTTTTCCTTCGCGATCCCGCCGGCAACCGCGTTGAGATTGGTACCCGTAGCTGAGAAAGCACGCTTTGGCTGGCAGCCAAAGCTGAACCCTCCTCCTCACCCCCTCTTGCATTTGGTCTTTAGGACAAGCTGTGGCATAGCCTGACCGGGCTTTTCTGGCGCGCGCGGTCCGCAGGCAATGATTTTCAGCACGGTCGCGGAATTCAAATCCGTACTCCCTCAAACTGCCCGCCTCATCGGACTGGATCTGGGCGAAAAGACCATCGGCCTTGCCCTATCTGACAATCTGCGCCTGATTGCCTCGGCCCGTACCAATCTCAAGCGCAGCAAATTTTCCACCACTGCCGCCGAGCTCGAACAGTTGATTGCACAGGAAGGGGTGGGCGGGATGGTCATAGGCCTGCCTCTCAATATGGACGGCTCGAGCGGACCAGCTGCCCAAGCCGCCCGTGCCTTCGCGCGCAATTTTGCTGCGCGATGCCTTCTGCCGCTGCTGCTTTGGGACGAACGCCTGTCAACTGCCGCAGTAACCCGCACACTGCTTTCGGCCGATGCAAGCCGCCAGCGCCGTCAGCAGGTCGTCGACAAGCTGGCGGCCGCTTACATTTTGCAGGGAGCGCTGGACGCCATGCGTCACATCCCATGAGTGCGGTCCTTGCCGCCTTGATGCCCGCAGTCTTTCTCATCGCGATCGCTGCGGTTCTGCATCGCAGCGGCTTTTTGCCCGAGGCAGCATGGCGGGGCATGGAGCGCGCCACCTATTACGTGTTTTTTCCGGCATTCCTGTTCCAGTCTCTGGCACAGGCCAATTTTCGTGGCGTCCATGTCTGGCCCTTGGCGGCAGCGCTTTTGAGCGCGATCGCAGTCATGGCCTGCATTCTCGCGCTCGTGCGCCGCGCCATCCGCCTCGACGGCCCGGCCTATTCGAGTGTCTATCTAGGTGCGATCAGGTGGAACAGCTTTGTGGCCATCGTCCTGCTCAAGCAGCTCTATGGCCCAACCGGAGTCACACTTGTGGCGGTCGCCTTCGCGGCAATCATACCGGTGGTCAACACGCTTTCGGTCTATGTGCTGACAAGACACGCGAGCGCGGACAGTCGCCTCAGCCTTGCGCTAAAGCAGATGGCACGTAACCCCCTGATCCTTGCTAGCCTTGCCGGCGCGCTGTGGCAGCTCGCTGGCCTTCCTGTACCTGGCGTCATCAGCACGACATTAACCTTGCTGGGAGGTACCGCGCTCGTCCTTGGACTGTTCACCATCGGCGCAGCCCTCAACTTCTCCCATTTGCGCGCCAGTCCTGCCCTGCTGCTCCTCGTCGGCGCGCTCAAGCTTCTCGTGATGCCGGTGCTGATGGCCACCTTCTGCACATTATATAATGTGCAGGGTCCGGCCCGCACCGTGGCGGTCGTCGCCGGGGCTGTTCCCACTGCCACCAATGCCTATATCCTGACCCGCCAGCTTGGCGGCGATTCGGTACTGATGGCCAATCTGATCAGCGTCATGACGGTCGCCGCACTTTTCACCATGCCCCTTGCCATCTGGCTTTTGGGCTGACGCTTGCCCACCCGCCGGAGGCCGCCTATAAGCCGGTGCTTAGATGAACGCAGAACGCCCGTCCCTGTCATCCCGCCACCTGCTTGGCGCCGAACAGCTTTCGGTTGCCGAAATCAAAGCTCTGCTGGACCGCGCCGAAGGCTATGTCGCCCTCAACCGCTCCGCCGACAAGAAGAGTGCGGTTTTGAAGGGACTAACGCTCATCAATCTGTTTTTCGAGGCGTCAACCCGGACACAGAGCTCTTTTGAACTGGCCGGCAAACGCCTGGGCGCTGACGTGCTCAATATGGCGGTACGAACCTCGTCGGTCAGTAAAGGGGAAACCCTGCTGGATACCGCAACCACACTCAACGCAATGCGGCCCGATATCCTGATCGTACGGCATCCCGATTCAGGAGCCTCCGAACTACTTTCCCACAAGCTCGATTGCTGCGTGGTCAATGCTGGCGACGGTGCCCATGAGCATCCAACCCAGGCCTTGCTCGATGCTCTCACCATCCGCCGCCGCCGTGGTGGTTTTGAGGGACTGGTCGTGGCGATTTGTGGTGATGTGCTGCATAGCCGTGTCGCCCGGTCCAACATCCACCTGCTGTCAAAACTTGGTGCCCGCGTCCGTGTCATTGCTCCACGCACACTACTGCCGCCAGATGCGCAACGGCTTGGCATAGAAATCTGCTCGGATATGCGCGAAGGTCTTGCTGGCGCAGACATCATCATGATGCTGCGTCTGCAGCTGGAGCGCATGGAAGGGGCATTTGTACCTTCAACCCGGGAGTATTTCCGCTTTTTTGGACTGGACCGCGAAAAGCTCGGCTACGCCAAACCTGGCGCGCTGGTAATGCATCCCGGGCCGATGAACCGTGGCGTCGAGATCGACTCGGACATTGCTGACGACGTCGAAGTCAGCCTCATTCAGGAACAGGTCGAGATGGGCGTCGCCATACGCATGGCGGTCCTTGATGCGCTCGCCTACGGCCTGACACAGCGTCGGAGCGATCTGTCATGAGCGCCCGCATCGCCTTCATCAATGCCAGGCTGATGGATCCTGAAAGCGGCTATGACATGCAAGGGTCACTGATCGTAGCTGACGGGCGCATCGCTGAGTTCGGACCCAAACTTGCCCCTGCGATGCTGGCCGGCTGCAAGCAGATCGACTGCGGTGGTAGGGTTCTGGCACCCGGCCTGATCGACATGCGCGTGTTTACGGGCGAGCCTGGAAGCGAGCATCGCGAAACCCTGCAGTCGGCAAGCGATGCGGCCGCTGCCGGCGGTGTGACCACGATCGTGGTGATGCCAAAGACCCAACCGGTCATAGACGAGCCGTCGCTAGTTGACTTTTTAAAGCGCCGGGCGGCGGCCACTGCCTGCGTGCGGGTAGTACCGACGGCGGCGCTGACCCGCCATCTGGCCGGCGAGACCATGACAGAGATCGGCCTGTTGCGTGAAGCAGGAGCCCTCGCCTTTACCGATGCCGACACTACCATCGCCAATACCCGTGTGCTGCGCCGTGCGCTCGCTTATGCCGCCAATTTTGATGCGCTGGTCATAGGTCACGCCGAAGATCCCGACCTCTCGCATGGCGCGGCCGTCACCGAAGGCGAGTTTGCCACACGCCTTGGACTTCCCGCCGCTCCGGCCATGGCCGAAACCATGATTGTCGAGCGTGACATCCGCCTGGTTGAGCTCACCGGTGTGCGTTATCATTTTGGCCAGATCTCGACCCGTGCCTCACTCGAGGCGGTCGCCAAGGCCAAGAGCCGCGGACTTCCGATTACTTGCGGGGTTTCGGCCCATCATCTGGCACTCAATGAGCTCGACATCGGCGCCTATCAGACCTTTCGCAAGGTCAAACCACCCTTGCGCAGCGAAGCTGACCGTGCCGCCATGGTTGAGGGCTTGGCGCAGGGTATTATCGACGTCGTGGTGTCCAGCCATGACCCTCAGGCCGCGGACACCAAGCGTCTGCCCTTCGGCCAGGCGGCCTTCGGTGGGGTTGGTCTTGAAACCCTGCTGCCTGCAGTGTTGGCGCTTTATCACGATGGGCACCTGAGCCTTGCCCGCGCTCTCTATAAGGTGACAGCGGCACCGGCAAAGCTGCTCGGCCTGGATGGTGGCCAGCTCGCCCGCGGTGCGCCCGCCGATCTCGTCGTGCTCGATCCCGACCGACCTTGGGTGGTCGATTCTCATCAGTTGCGCTCGCGCGCACGCAACACGCCCTTTGACGGACGGCGCCTTGAGGGCCAGGCTGAGATGACTTTCGTCAACGGCAAAAAGGTATTTGATCGAAGGGGGGGGGACTGATGACGAGTGCAGGTGTTTTTTCGCACGCCATGCCAGGGCTCATCACCGCAGCGGTCATTGGCTACGCCTTGGGTTCGATCCCCTTCGGCCTGCTCTTCGCCCGTCTGGCGGGCGCCGGGGATGTGCGTAAGATCGGTTCAGGCAATATCGGCGCCACCAATGTTCTGCGCACGGGCAAGAGGTGGGCGGCTGCGGCAACCTTCCTCTGCGATGCCCTGAAGGGGGCTGCGGCAATACTTATCATGCGGGCAGGTTGGGGGCACTTGGCCGAACTCGTGGCGGGATTTGCCGCACTTGTCGGTCACATGTTTCCGCTATGGCTCGGGTTTAAGGGCGGAAAGGGCGTCTCGACCTTTTTTGGGATCATGTTCGCCTTGCTGTGGCCAGTCGGGCTCCTGGCTGCGGCGACCTGGCTCGCAATGGCCTTCGCAATGCGGATTTCATCGCTCTCAGCGCTCGTCACCACTGCGCTAACACCAGCCTACATGCTTGGCTTTGGCCGCAGCCAGGATGCCGGTTTCGCTGTCGCCGTGGCCATTCTGATTTGGATCATGCACCGCGCCAACATCGCACGGCTGTTGCGCGGCACGGAGCCGCGCATCGGTGCACGTAAAAGCTAGCGCTCGTCGCTGCTGTTACCGGGTGATCTGAACGAGGCGTAGAGCAGCACGCCCATAAAGCTCACAAAGCCCAGTACCACCATCACAAGATAGGCTTCAGTGCCGGTCGTCATCATCTGCCTCCAAATTGGCCGTGCTCTACAGGTAACAGAACCCATGTGCCTGCGCGACGCAAAGCTCCCGGCGATCATAATTGGCGCCGCCTGGGAAATTACAAACCGCATTGGCCAGGAGAATGGCAAAAAGGCGCAGCGGCCGCAATCGCCATGCACGCTGGGCTCTATTCACGAGCATCGCATTGGCTGCTGCAAGTTAATCCGACCTGACCCCTGTGGCGCCCTGACGCAGGGACAGAAGACGGCGCAGCCCCCGCTCACGCGGGAGAAGAAAAGTACCGTCGGCGGGGATTTTTCCCCTGAGTAACGACCAAACGTCGGCAGATTATTACAACTTTAAGTTGTTATTTCGCTAACAAGACCCTCATTATCTACCCATGGTATAGGGATTTCGCGCGTGGACCGTTGACACCCCTCTGCCGCTTCGCACAGTGTCCCGCTCCCCAAACCACCCTCCTGCCTGCCGGACCGGCTGGCTAGATGGATCTGTCACTGATCACGCATGAACCTCCTCGTCGTAGAATCTCCGGCCAAGGCCAAGACCATCAACAAATATCTCGGTTCGGGATACAAAGTCCTGGCCAGCTTTGGGCATATCCGCGATCTGCCAGCCAAGGATGGCTCGGTGCGACCGGACGAGGACTTCGCCATGAGTTGGGAAGTCGACGGGCGAGCGCAGAAGCGAATCAAGGAGATCGCCGACGCGGTCAGGACCGCCGACAAGCTCATCCTCGCTACCGACCCCGATCGGGAGGGCGAGGCCATTTCCTGGCATGTGCTTGAGGTCCTAAGATCCCGCCACGCCCTGAAGGACAAGCCGGTTGAACGCGTTGTCTTTAACGCCATCACAAAATCGGCCGTCCTTGAAGCGATCGCTCATCCACGGCAGATCAACGTGGAACTGGTCGATGCTTATCTCGCCCGCAGAGCACTCGATTACCTCGTCGGCTTCAATCTCTCACCCGTGCTGTGGCGCAAGCTGCCTGGTGCTCGTTCGGCCGGACGTGTGCAGTCTGTCGCGTTGCGATTGATCTGCGAGCGTGAAGCTGAAATCGAAGCGTTCAAGCCGCAGGAATACTGGACCGTCGACGCCGAGCTGCTGGCGAAAGCCGGGTCCTACACTGCCCACCTCACCCATCTGGAAGGCAAGAAGCTTGAACGGCTTGGCCTTAACTCGCAAGTAGCAGCCGACGACGCCGTACGCGCCATTAACGCCCAGCACTTCCAGGTTGGAAGCGTCGAGCGCAAACCCGTCAAACGCCACCCAGCACCGGCCTTCATTACGTCCACCTTGCAGATGGAAGCCTCGCGCAAGCTCGGCTTTGCCGCCAAGCGCACCATGCAGATCGCACAGGCTCTTTACGAGGGTGTCGATTTAGACGGCGAAACCGTCGGCCTCATTACCTATATGCGAACCGACGGCGTGCAGATGGCTGGTGAAGCCATTGACGAGGCCCGCACGCTTATTGCCCGCAACTATGGCGAGCGCTATCGGCCCAAATCCCCGCGGGTCTACACCTCCAAAGCCAAAAACGCCCAGGAAGCTCACGAGGCGATTCGCCCCACGAGTTTTGGCCGGCTGCCCGAACAGGTTCGCCGCCATCTCGATGCTGACCAGGCCAAACTCTACGAACTGATATGGAAGCGGGCCGTCGCCAGTCAGATGGAGTCCGCCGAACTCGAACGCACCACCGTCGACGCCGTCAGCGCGGATGGCAAGATCGTATTGCGAGCGAGCGGCTCGGTGACATTGTTTGATGGCTTCCTGACGCTCTATCAGGAAGGCAAGGACGATGAATCCGATGAAGACAGCACGCGCCTGCCTCCCGTCAAGGAAGGTGAAAGCCTAAAGATCGAGCGTCTTCTTCCTGCCCAACACTTTACCGAACCCCCACCGCGTTATTCCGAGGCAAGCCTGGTACGCAAGCTTGAAGAGCTGGGTATTGGGCGGCCTTCAACCTATGCCTCGATCCTGTCCACGCTGCGTGAGCGCGCCTATGTGCGCATGGACAAGAACCGCTTCATACCGGAAGACAAGGGACGTCTCGTCACCAGCTTTCTCAGCAGCTTCTTCGGCCACTATGTTGAATACAGCTTTACCGCAGACCTGGAGGAAAAGCTCGACGAAGTTTCCGCCGGAAAACTGAGCTGGAAGGCTTTATTGCGCGATTTCTGGGACGGCTTTTCCGCCGCCATCGCCGAAACCAAGGACCTCAAGATTTCGGATGTCATTCACGCCCTCAACGAAATTTTAGGCCCGCACATTTTTCCGCTCTCCAAACCGGGGGAGGATCCGCGCCGCTGCCCCTCCTGCGCATCCGGCGAGCTTTCACTCAAACTGGGTAAATTTGGCGCCTTTGTCGGCTGCTCAAATTATCCGCAATGCCGTTACACCCGCCAGCTCGGACAGAGCGCCGAAGAAGCCGGCGATGGCCAGCCGAAGGAGCTGGGCAGCGACCCACAAACGGACGAACCCATCACTTTGCGCGTGGGTCGTTTCGGCCCCTTTGTCCAGCGCGGCGATGCCGACAAGCCTAAGCGCGTCGGCATTCCCAAGGGTGTAGATACCAGCGACGTCGATCTCGACTACGCACTGAAATTGCTCGCCCTCCCGCGCGAGGTCGGTACCCACCCCGAGACTGGCAAGGAGATCAAGGCCAATTTTGGCCGCTTCGGACCCTATGTGGTTCACGACGGTCAATTTGCCTCGCTCGAAAGCGCTGAAGATGTTTTTACCGTGGGTCTGAATCGGGCGGTGACCTTGCTGGCCGAGAAGAAGGCCCGCGCGCCCTCGCGGCGCGGACCTGAACCTTTGAAGGAGCTGGGACCGCACCCGCAATCCGGAGCCCTTATCAAGCTCATGCGCGGCCGCTTCGGACCCTATGTGACCGACGGCACCGTCAATGCCACGGTTCCCAAGCAGACCGATCCCCTGAGCCTCGAACTCACAGATGCAATTGCGCTGATCGATGCTCGGGCCACCAAGGGCGGGGGGACTACGGCGCACAAAAAAAACCGTGCCAAAGTACCGACCACTGCGGCTACGCGCAGCAAGAAGGCGGCTCCAGCTACAAAATCGGCCACCAAAGCCAAGGTTGCAGGTAAGAAGCCATCACCCGTCAAGCCTGCGGTCCGCGCAAAGCGCAGCACCAAACCCACAGTCAAAAAGGCCGCAGCAGGAGGTTAGCGTGGCGCGCAGAGGCAAGGATGAAGCGTCACCGCCTCTCGACAAGGCGCGCGTCATTGAGTTGCTCAGCCAGCGTCCGCTTTACGGCAAACGGGAAATTGCGCGTGACCTGGGCTTGAAGGGTAGCGCGCGTATCACTCTTAAACGCATCTTGCGCGAACTCGAAGAAGACGGTGCCATCGCGCGCGGCCATGGCAAGAGCTATCTCAAGGCTGGCGCACTTCCCCCCGTAGGCGTGCTGGAAATCGTCGGACAGGATGCAGACGGCGAATTGCTGGCTCGGCCGCAGCACTGGGATCAGGACGTTGCGCCACCACGCATTCTCGTGATACCGGGTCGTGACGATCAAGGACCGGCGCTCGGGATCGGCGAGCGTATTCTCGCGCGCCTGCGTGAAGCCGAAGAAGGCTATGAAGCGCGTCTCATCAAACGCCTCGGCGCCAGCGTCCACCGCCTGCTCGGGGTCTATCATGCCGGATCACGCGGACATGGGCGTATCGCACCCATCGATCGCAAGAGCAGATATGAACTCATCGTCGCCGACAAGGATGCCGGCGGCGCACTCTCTAATGAACTTGTGATGGCCGAACCCCTGGCGGGGCGGGATCATGGGACGCCCCGCGCACGCGTGGTTGAACGGCTGGGTTCGATGAGCGAGCCCAAAACTGTCAGTCTTATCGCCATCCATGCCCACAACATTCCGACTGAATTCGCACCGGACTCCCTCGACGAAGCCATACGGGCAAGATCCGTGGGCCTAAAGGGGCGCACCGACCTGCGCGCCATTGCCTTTGTAACCATCGATCCGGATGATGCACGCGATCATGATGACGCGGTGTGGGCGGGCCCCGACCCCGACGCCAGCAATGCCGATGGCCACGTGGTGATCGTGGCGATTGCAGATGTTGCACACTATGTCAAACCGGGCTCCGCGCTCGACCGCGAAGCCTTCAAGCGGGGCAATTCCGCATATTTTCCGGACCGCGTGGTTCCCATGCTACCGGAGAAGCTATCTGCCGATCTGTGCTCGCTCCACGAAGGCGTCGACCGACCCTGTCTCGCCGTGCGTATGGTATTCAATGCCGACGGAAAGAAGCTGCGCCACGAGTTTCTCCGTGGGCTGATGAAATCCGCTGCCTCCCTGACGTATCACCAGGCCCAATATGCCTTCGAGGGCAATGCAGATGTTCTGGACGGCCCCCTCAAGGCAACGTTAAGCGCATTGTGGCGGAGCTATCACTGCCTTGCCCGCGCCCGCGACAAGCGCGACCCGCTCGATCTCGACCTTCCGGAGCGGCGCATCGTACTCGGTGAGGATGGCAAGATCAGCTCGATCGCGTTCCGCGAGCGTCTCGAATCCATGCGCCTGGTCGAAGAGTTCATGATCCTTGCCAATGTCTGCGCCGCGGAGACGCTGGAGAGGTACCGCGTACCGCCTATCTATCGCGTGCATGAAGCGCCCTCGCAAGAAAAGCTTTATGCTTTTGCCGATTACCTGCGCACCATCGGTATCAATTTTTCCAAGGGTCAGGTGGTCAAGCCCGGCACCTTCAATCGCATATTGAAGCAGGTCAAAAATAGCCCACATGCAGCGGTGCTCAATGAGGTGATTCTACGCACCCAATCACAGGCCATCTACGCGCCCGACAACATCGGACATTTTGGTCTCAATCTCGCGCACTACGCCCACTTTACCTCTCCCATCCGCCGCTATGCCGATCTCGTTGTCCATAGAGGGCTCATCCGCGCTCTCAACCTCGGCAAGGACGGTCAGACCGATGCGGAGGTCACACGTCTGACAGAGATTTCCGAGCATATTTCCATGACTGAGCGCAGGGCCATGGCAGCTGAACGCGATTCGATCGATCGCTATGTCGCGGCCTTCATGGAAGAGCGCGTTGGTGCCACCTTCCCTGCCCGTATCACCGGCGTAACCCGGTTCGGCCTGTTTGTTCGTCTCGCAGAAACGGGTGCCGAAGGTATCGTTCCCATGCGATCGCTCGGCTTCGAATTCTTTCGGCACGACGAGCGCCAGCATGCGCTCGTCGGCGACCGTAGCCGCACAACCTATCGCTTGGGGGAAACCCTTACCGTCCGGCTCGTCGAAGCCGCGCCTCTAACGGGAGGGCTAAAATTCGAGCTCACTGACGCGAGCGATGCGCGATCCGACCGCCAAACAGTTACCGGGCCTAGCACAAGACCCGCGAAGGCGAAAAAACGCGACAGAAGACGCGCGCATCCATCCTAACACCGATCTATGCCGAATCACCTTGTACGACGTTGACCAGCAATAAACCACTGGCAAGCGCCGCATTACACCTATAGGCTTCGTTAGACTCGAAGAATGGCCATCCCTCATATTCGCATGATCACGCGGTTCTTGGCATATCTGTGTCATCAATTGACTATCATTCAACAGAAACAAATGTTATGCGGGCATTCTACCCGTGCAGTTCATGCCATCAAACATCCGCGCTAGCGGCACAAAACGTCCGCGCTAGCGGCACAAAACGTCCACGCTAGCGGCACAAAACGTCCACGCTAGCGGCACAAAACGTCCACGCTAGCGGCACAAAACGTCCACGCTAGCGGCACAACGAACGCAATTAGGCTAAACTGCCACGCAATTCTGCTTCACAGTAGCGGACTAGGGCATAGCAACTACCACTTCCTCCGAGCAGGATACGCCGGCAAAAGCGCTAAAATTTGCGACCATCATCCGATGATTCAATCACACGTGGGCCGTTATCAAACTGCGGCTCATAAGATTTAGATACCAGCATCCACCTGTCGTGTCCGATAATCAGCAGCAAGTTCGCCATGATAAGATGCGGACAGGCATATCCCGACACTCGCTCAGGATCCGGTGTTGTACTTGAACTCTGGAAGGGCGCTCAGCGACTTTTTTGTCGCCCCTGGGAGTACCATTTTCTTGCCCTTAACCCGAAGTGAGCTGAAAGGTACTACGACAAATTTCGAATCCATACCGAGGAAGCCTCCCACCGAAAGCACCGCAAACGGTACCCTTTGGTTAGCCGTAATGATTAAATCGCTAATCGTTCCTACGGACACCCCTGCATCATTGACAACGGTGCTGCCAACCAGCTTGGAAGCCCGGTAACCTGTCGCCAAAGACGCCGGATCCACCTTCATCAGCCCCACTGTTTGCTTCATGCCCTGAGCAGCCACAGGACCACTCAGTGATGCCACTAGGAAGGCAACACCTGCTGCCACTACGATTGCACGTGCCATTGGTCATTCCTTTCGATTGTACGCACCGGAGTCGGTGCGCATCAGGCTAGAGTCGATCCGCCTTAGACCCCCTGCGCCGCTACTCTTTAAGTGTATCTTTCAGGCCGCCAATGGCGTTCTGCACCTTACCTTTGGCCTTATCGCTCTTGCCCTCGGCCACCAGCTTCACGTCACCGACGGCCTTACCGGTCGTTTCCTTGATCGCGCCCTTGATTTCCTTAGCTGCGCCAGCGATACGATCTTTATCCATATTATTTTCACTCCATCTAATGATGATCTCCAGCAAAACCGCTGCCGGAAAGCAACAGGACAACCAGCGCCTGAGACCCCTTATGAACGATAGTATACGAGGATAACCGGATGACCGGCATCCTCGGAAACTACTCTGACTCTGGCGTCTAGCGTACGATTGCCATAGCGACTGTCAAAAGCCAAAAGCGGAATATTTAGACACGGCATCTGCGAACGAAGATACTCGCCTCAAGACGCTCCGCGCCACCACGCGCAACATCCCAGAACCAACGCGCACAAATGCATTGATCAGGCAAAATAAACGCTGAAGAAAGCCACATTAGCTGCTCTCAACTAATTCAAACCGTCCCGCCGCCAATAGTCTAACCACGTTAGCGTTGCATCATTTTGTCCCTAGAAGACTTTCCCGATTTTCCAATAGGTACGTCGGACGGCAGGCATGAGTGGTGGTCCGCTCGACCACGTTGCTTTGTCACGTCACGGCACAATAGCGTTTCCCTCCATGCCGAAGTACGTTCTCCCTCCCCCACGCTGGTGCCCGGGATGCCTGCCCAGCACACTTAGAAAATCGTCAAGAATCCGAGTAACCAGACTCTGCTCCAATCCACGCAAGTCAAAGAGATTCACTGTTATATACCCTCAGTCTCAGAGTCAGGTCTTCGCATATCCCGATACTTTAATTGCGCCATAGCACCGCTCACCATCCAACTATAGAAAGCGACTCTCCAATGGGGAGAAAATGTGCCAGCGCCGCCTTCGCTATGATGTCACCAACTGGCTCCTACCACAGGACCAGAAAGGATATCCGAAAAAAAGGTATCGAGGTGGGCTGTCATCACCCT
>JAKAVI010000218.1 GCA_021817355.1 Pseudomonadota bacterium
GCTCAGAATTCGTAACTACGATGAATAAGAGCGGCTAGCCGCACCCGCAGCTTCCCGGAGCGCAGGTGGCATGCCCCGCGCGCTGTTATGCTGTTCGGACACGATCAGTCCATCGCGCATCGTGACGATGCGATCGGCGTAAGCGGCAATGTCGGGCTCATGGGTGACAAGAACGATGGTCAGGTTCCGTTCCTGATTGAGCTTGACGAGCACATCCATGATTTCGTGGGCGGTTCGGCTATCAAGATTGCCGGTTGGCTCGTCGGCAAGCAAAACCGCAGGGGTATTGATAAGGGCCCGGGCGATCGCAACGCGCTGCTGCTGACCACCGGACAGCTGGCCAGGCGTGTTGTTCTGGCGATCCTCAAGCCCGAGCAGTTTCAGTGAAGCCCGCGCCCGCGCCGCGCGCTCTACACGCGGGGTCTGGATCGCGGCATAGATCAGCGGTAACTCGACATTCTCGATCGCCGAAGTTCGAGGCAGGAGATTAAAACTCTGGAACACAAATCCCAGCCGCGCGCTGCGAAGCACGGCCAGCGCAGGCTCGGCTAGTTCCGAGACATCCACCCCTTCGAAAAAGTATTGACCGCTAGTTGGCCCATCAAGGCAGCCCAAAATGGCCATCAGCGTGGACTTCCCGGATCCGGACGCACCCATGATCGCCAGAAACTCACCACGCGCCACGCTCAGGTCAATGCCGCGCAGCGCGTTGACCTCGATGTCCCCGCTGCGATAGGTCCGGTTCAAAGCGCGGGTAAGAATGACGGAATCGGACATGCCGTTCATCGTCCAAACCGGAGCGCCGCGCGAGGTGGACTTGCGGATTGATCAGCCGCTTCCTGCTCGAAGGTGATGACCCGATCTCCTGCCTTAATCCCGCCGGAAACCACCTCAGTATAGGTATCGTTGGCAAGGCCAGTCTTTATGGCGACCGGCCGGGGTCGACCGTCCCTGAGGATCCAGATCCTCGCGCTTTCACCCCCAGTTGCAGTCTCTGCGGGAACACCCGCCGGCGTGTAGCGCAGAGACTGATTGGGAACCCTCAGGACATTGCCGCGCTCGGCGGTGATAATTCGTACCGTCGCCGTCATGCCAGGCTTCAGCAGCAATTGGGGGTTATCGACGGTGACAACCACATCATAGGTCACCACGTTCTGTACGGTCTGGGGTGCCTGACGGACCTGGGTCACGACCCCGTGGAAGGTATGGGAGGCAAACGCCTCTACTGTGAAGTCTGCACGGTCACCTCTGCGGACATCTGCAATGTCACCTTCACTCACATTGGTGTCCACCTCCATATGATTGAGATCAGTGGCAATGAGAAAGAGCGTTGGGGTCTGAAAACTCGCCGCTACGGTCTGCCCTATGGTGACATTTCGCGACACCACGATTCCGTCGACCGGCGACACGATCTCGGTATAACCAAGATTGACCTGGGCCGCGTGAAGCTCGGCTGTGCGCTGATCTATCGTCGCCCTGTCGAGAGCCAACTGCGCCCGGGCCTGATTGCGCGCGTTCAGAGCCACATCGTAGCTGTCCTGCGAGGTTGCCTGCTGGGCCCACAATTTGGCCTGGCGTCGCTCGCTCAGGTCAGCATAGACAAGATTGGCCATGTCTTTCTGGAGCTGGGCCCGGGCAACATTGAGGCTGGCCTTGTCCTGATCGACGACTGACTGGTAGGGGCGCGGGTCGATCTTGGCGCAGACCTGCCCCTTCTTCACCTGCGTGTTGAAGTCACAATGAATGTCCTGAATGACGCCGGACACGTAGGAGCCCACGATGATCGTCAGCACCGGATTTACCGATCCGGTGGCGGTCACCGCCCGCGCAATCATCCCTCTGGACGCCGCGGCAGTCTGATAGACGACCGCCGTCTTGCCCCTAAGGGCGAACAAAATGACTGCGGTGCCGATCAGCAGCAGACCAATGGCGATAGCGAGCCTGGCGCGGACTGTCTGCCGCTGCCAAAGACGCTTCAGCGCGGAGCCGGCACGGTGCAGGAGCCCCGATCCTGACCTGGGACTGGCGACGCCATGTGCATTCATGGATGCCGTCATTGCAAGCCCTTGCCCGAGTGCAGAGATTAGCCATGGCAAAACGCAAGATCAGGCGTTCGGCGCCATTACAGCGCCAGCAACTTATCGGTGACGAAGACCGGTACATTGACGAATATCAGCAATGCACAAGCCATGGCCGATGTGCTCTGGACCAAAGGCACATATAAAGCGGGATGAATGCGCCCGGACACAGACTTTCCAGCGCAAGACAGCGATTATTGGTGCCATTGTTACAGCAGGTTACCGATTGCTTGATGGCAAGACGGTTCATCCCAAAAGCCTGCCAAACCGGCAACACAGCCATGGCAGTTCCTCACTCTGGCGCCGTATTTACGCCCAGCGTCGCCCAGCGTGTGGAAGGCGCAGAGGGCTGGCACCTAGGGCGCGTCGGCCAGCAGGGACTCGCTTGACACTGCGCCGCCGATCATCTCCGGATCAAACGGTGTCGTCTGGTAGATCTCGTCAATCCAGTTTCCGAACAACAGATGGGCATGGCTTCGCCAGCGGTTCAATGGTGACTTCAGCGGGTCGTCTTCGGGAAAATAGCGCGCCGGCAGTGTCTTGGCGCCGTCGCGACGATACTCTTCGGCAAGCGTATCGGAATCATATTCTAGATGATTGAACATATGGAGCGTCCGATGCCGGGGATCACTGACAAGGCACACCCCGGTCTCATCGCTGCTGGCCAGAATGCGCAGATCACGTACCCCTTTCAAATCCGTGGCGCGTACCTCGGTCCAGCGTGAAACGGGAACATCGAACACATCCGAAAAGCCCCGCATAAAGGGCGAAGCAGGAACGAGATTGCGGTGCGCGAAGACGCCAAAGGCTTTGTGCGCCAGTTCGTGCTTGGGGATACCGTAAAAATGAAAGAGAGCCGCCTGTGCACCCCAGCAGATAGTCAGGCAGCGGTGTGCATGGGTTTGGGTCCAGTCAAAGATGCGGCGCAGTTCGGGCCAGTAGCGAACCTCCTCAAAAGGCATGCGCTCCACCGGAGCCCCGGTGATAATGAACCCGTCAAAGCGTTCGGCGGTGACCTCACTCCACGGTCGATAGAACGCCGCAATATGGCTCGCGGAGGTATTGCGGGCGACGTGATCGGAGATCCGGACCAGAGTCAATTCGATCTGAAGCGGGGTCGCTCCCAAAAGCCGGGCCAGCTGGGCCTCGGTACGCACCTTATCGGGCATGAGGTTCAGCAATCCGATGCGCAGGGGTCTGATATCCTGACGTACGGCATCAACCTTGCGCATTACTGCGACGCCTTCGGCCTCCAGTGTACGGCGGGCAGGAAGATCATCCGGAATAGTAATAGGCACGTTGCGTCATCCTTTCTTTAAGATCGACGCGACGTGGCTGGGTCCGTTTCGTTGCCGCCTCGGCCACATCCCCCGTAAAGGGTGCCACCTTGCCCGGATTGGCAGGTTGGCGTTGGGCGTCGACCCAACTCGTGATGCATTTGTGGATATTAAGAGGAGAAACAGGCTTTTGCAATGCCGATATCCGGTCGAAGCTGCTGCATAACAGAACGTGCGCAGCAGTCTGTGGCGGCGGCAAAGGGTTGGCACGAACAACATGACCACACCCTGCGCAGCCGACCCGGTCAGGCGGCCAGCTTGGTGATGAGCTTGCGCAGGAACTGGCTGCAGCTCTCAAGCTCGCTCAAGGCCACGAACTCATCGGCTTTGTGAGCCTGATCGATCGAACCCGGTCCGCAGATGACGGCGTGGACGCCGGCCTGCTGAAAATGACCAGCCTCGGTGCCATAGGCGACTGCCTCCACGGCGTTGATGCCGGTCAGCTCACAGGCCAGAGCAGCAGCAGGCGACTTTTCGTCAAAGCACAGCCCGGGATAACGGGCAATCAGCTGTGTCTCGAAGCGCGCCTCCACGCCCTGCCGGCGATATTTGGGCAGAATGACATCCTGCAGGTGCTGTTCGATACGCGGTACCAGACTTTCGTGATCGCGATCAGGCAGCGCACGGTATTCCCAGCTGATTTCACAGTCCCGCGCCAGAACGTTGACGGCGGTGCCCCCCAAGATGCGATTGGCCTGCAGCGTCGTATGAGGAGGATCAAAACGCAGGTCGCGATCGGCTTTGAGTTCCTCACCAAGCTCGGCCAGATAGGCGATGAACTCTCCAGCCATCATCACGGCATTGGCGCCGAGGTGAGGTTTAGAGGAATGCCCTTCCTTGCCATGGCAGCGCGTCAGTAAGACCGCGCCCGCCTTGTGTGCTCCGACAGGGTGCATCAGCGTCGGCTCACCGATGATGGCAAGACGGGGCCGGATCGCAGCCGCTTTGAGATCGGCAAGCAGGGTTGTCACACCAGCACAACCGACTTCTTCATCGTAGGAAAGCGCCATATGAACCGGCTCTCGCAGACGCGCTCGTGCCAGCTCCTCGCCAAGAGCAAGAACGCAGCCGATAAAGCCTTTCATGTCGGCACTACCGCGGCCGTAAAGACGACCGTCACGTACTTCAGGAGCAAAGGGATCACTGCTCCAGTCCTGGCCGTCGACCGGCACCACATCAGTATGCCCGGACAGCACGATGCCGCCATCTTCCTCCGGGCCGAAGCTGGCGAAGAGATTGGCCTTGGTCTGCCCGCGGTCGTAGGACAGACGGACCCGGGCCCCGAGAGCTTCCAGCCACTCCCGGGCAAAGCGGATCAGTTCGAGATTGGAATTGCGGCTCGTCGTGTCAAACGCGATGAGTTGCTTCGTCATCTCGAGAGCAGACGCCATGATCAGCCTTCCAGGCTCGATTGCGGATTGCCAATGACAGAGAGGAACTCGCGCCGCGTCAACGGATTAATTCTGAAGTCGCCAAGCATGGTCGAGGTCACCATCGTAACACCCGGCTTATGGACACCGCGCGTGGTCATGCATTGATGCGTCGCCTCGATGACGACCGCCACGCCTAGATCGG
>JAKAVI010000137.1 GCA_021817355.1 Pseudomonadota bacterium
GGGCAAGCGCCTTCTTGTCATAGGCGAACAGGGTCTCGGCGACGAGATCATGTTTGCCTCCGTCCTGCCCGATCTCAGCCGCGTGCTCGGCGGTACGGGTCAGCTGATGATTGCTGTTGATCCGCGCCTTGTTTCGCTGTTCCAGCGCTCCTTTCCTAAGGCCATCGTTGGGCCCTATGAAGACCGCAAGTTCGTCGATGGCGACGATCGTAAGGAGTTCCGCTTTATTCCCTTCGCAGCGGACGATCAGCGGCCCGATTTTTTTGTCCCGATGGCCTCGGCGATGCAGTTTACCCGCAGGCGGTCCGAGGACTTTCCCAAAAACGCCTTTCTCATGCCTGAGCCAGCAAGGGTGGCGCAGCTGCGCGCGCGTCTTCTTGGCCTTGGCCCGGGCCCCTTTGTTGGCATCTGCTGGCGTTCGATGATGCAGGACATCAAGCGTAACAAGTATTTCAGTCCGCTGCTGCAGTGGGAACCAATCCTGCGCACGCACGGCGTCCAGTTCGTCAATCTGCAATATGGCGATTGCGATGGGGAACTTGCCGAGGTCTTTGCCCGCTACCAGGTACCGGTCCATCGCCTCGAAGGCCTTGATCTCAAAGAAGACATCGATGGGGTCGCGGCGCTCTGCGCTGCCCTCGACCTGGTGCTTTCAGCGCCCACTGCAGCGGCCGCTACGGCCGGAAGCGTTGGCACCGAAACCTGGATTCTGACCGCTGGCCGGACCTGGCCTCAGCTGGGGACGTCCTGTTATCCCTGGTACCGTGCTGCGCCCGTATTCCATCCACAGAACTTCGGCGATTGGGAAAAGCTGCTGCCGGACGTAGCAGCTGCACTGACCGGCTTTGCGGCGCGGCTACGCGCCGCCTAAGCGCGCAGAAGCTCGTTGATCGAGGTCTTCTGCCGCGTCCGCGCGTCGACGCGCTTGACAATCACCGCGCAGTACAGCGCGGGTTTGCCGTCGCCGCCGCCATGGCTTCCGGCCACCACGACAGAATAAGGTGGTACGCGGCCATAAAACACCTCGCCGCTTTGCCGATCGATGATCTTGGTCGACTGGCCAAGATAGACCCCCATCGAAAGTACGGAGCCTTCCCCGACAATGACCCCTTCGGCGACTTCCGAGCGGGCACCGATAAAGCAATTGTCCTCGATAATGACAGGGTTGGCCTGCAACGGCTCGAGCACGCCTCCGATGCCGACGCCGCCCGACAGATGGCAGCGTGCTCCGATCTGGGCACAGGAGCCAACCGTCGCCCAGGTGTCGACCATCGTGTCCGGTCCGACATGGGCGCCAAGATTGACGAAACTTGGCATCAGCACGCAGCCTTTGCCGATAAAGGCCGAACGCCGCACGATGGCGCCTGGCACCGCACGCAGGCCCGCGTCAGCGAAGCGTGACCGATCCCAGTTGAGGAACTTCGAATCCACCTTGTCCCACCACGGGGCACCGCCGGCACCACCGCTGATTGGCTTCATGTCGTAAAGGCGAAAGGAGAGCAGCACGGCCTGCTTGAGCCATTGCTCAACGCGCCAGACGCCATCCTCCTTGACCGCTACCCGGTAGTGGCCGCGGTCAAGCCCGTCGAGCACCGCTTCGACGGCATCGCGCACCGTCCCCTGGGTGCTGGCCGAAAGGCTGTCGCGATCCTGCCAGGCTTCTTCAATGAGACGTTTGAGCTGCGCGGTCATAGTTCGGTCCTGAGGTTGAGCAAAAAGCGAGGAAGGTCATCGGTTTCGTAATGCACGTGCGACGGCCGCTCGGCAAGCGGTTCGGCGGGCAACTGCGGAGCGGTGCGGCACCAGATGGTTGTCATGCCCAGTTCATACGCAGGCTTCAGATTGCGCAGGCTGTCGTCGAAGAAGGCGGTAACATCGGGGGAGCTCGTAATATGCCGATAGGCGCCGGGATTGGGTTTGGGGGTCTCGCCGAGGATTCTGGCATCGATGATCTCATCGAAGAGATCAGCAATGCCGATACGCTCAAGCACCTGCGCCGCATAGTGACCGCAATTGTTGGTGAAGATGATCCGCCGGCCCTTGAGGCCGGCAATGGCCGCGTAGAGCTCCGGAGCCTCCTTCAGGTCAAGCAGGTCAAGATCGTTGACAAAGGCATGGTAGGCGTCGCGGTCGATCGCGTGATGGCGCAAGAGCCCGGCAAAGGTGGAGCCATAGAGCTCAAGATAGCGCTTTTGCAGGACAAGGGCGCGATCGCGTGGCAGCTCGAGCGTGCGCTGGAGATAAAGACAGATACGCTCGCTCATAGCAGCATGGGTGGCATAGTCCACACGATAAAGGGTGTGGTCCAAGTCAAAAACCCAGCTCCTGATGCCGGACAGATTGGCTTTGGGTAGGGACATGGCCGGCAACATGGGCTATCGCCGTCAGCCTTTCAAGCGAGGGGTGCAAAGGCTTCACTAACCACATCTGTTGAGAGGCTGTTAAGGACCTCGCCGCAACATTGTCGCGGTAAGGCAAGGGCGGCGTGCGTGACTGCAACCAAATCTGTCCCAACCAGCTTTTTGAGCCGTGACGACGTGCTGCGTCTGATTGAGCAGCGCGGCGAGGAGCTGCGCCGGACGCTTGCGCGAAATCCCGATGCTGATCCGCGCGTCCTTGCCTTTCTCGCCGAAGAGGGGTCGCTGGCTGCCCAGCGCGCCGTTGCTGCCAATCCCTCCGCTCTTGCCGAAACCAATGCCTATCTCGCCCACTCGCGCGACGAAGAGGTGCGCGCCGAGCTGGCGCGCAAGATCGCACGGCTGCTTCCAGGTCTGACGCAGGAGGCAAGCGAGGAGGTACGCCAGCTGACCCTCGAGACATTGCAGTGCCTGGCCGATGACGAGCTCCCTCGTATCCGGGCTATTCTGGCCGAAGGCATCAAGTCCTTGAGCTGCGTGCCCCACGCACTTGTCCGCAGTCTGGCGCACGATGTCGAGTGTGTCAGCGCGCCGATCCTCGAATATTCTCCGCTGCTATCCGATGCCGATCTCATCGACATCATTACCACCGTGGGGGCACACTACGCCCTTCTTGCCATTGCCAAGCGCCGACCTTTGGCGGCAGCGGTCAGTGATCTCATCGTGGCCGCACACGACGTTCCGGCGGTGGCCGCGCTCTTGTACAACGCTGATGCGCGCATTCGCAGGAAAACGCTCGAGAAGATCGCCGAGCAGGCGCAAAGCGTCGATGCCTGGCAAGGTCCCTTGGTGCTGCGCGCCGGACTGTCACAACGGGCCATCCGGCGGATTGCAGGCTTTGCCGGCGCCGCGCTGATTGAACGGCTGGCACAGCGCCATGATCTGGAAGAGCGCACCCAAAGCTATCTGAGTAGCGTGCTAAAAAAGCAGCTGAACAGCGCTCCTGTTGAGCCCCCGCCCCTGGTAGAGGAACTTGCCGGTGACGGACGGATTGACGATGCCTATGTCCTTAGTCTTGCCTATCGTGGCAATCGCGCCGGTGTGGTGGCGGCACTGTCCGCCGCCGGCAAGCTCCCCAAGGATATGGTCGAGCGCATTTTGGACCTTGGCCAGGCCAAGCCACTGACAGCGCTGGTCTGGCGCGCCGGCTTCAGCATGCGTGTGGCGTTCAAGATCCAGACTTGTCTTCTGCATCTTCCGGCTCGGCAGGTACTGCCAGCCCGAGATGGCGTGCATTATCCGCTGAGCGAGGAGGAAATGCGCTGGCATCTCGAGTATTTCGGGATCAGAGGCTGAGCTTCACTTGGGCCGAGGCACCAGGCCGCTCTCGTCGACATGAGCGATATAGCCCCTGTGCTGCTCCTTGTTGGTGGCGAGAAAGCCCGCTGGCTTCAATCCCCGCGCCGTGCAGCTGCCGCCACCTTCGACGTCGAAGGTGATGTTGGTGATGCAAAAACGGGCAGCTCCGCCCACGAGCCTGCGCCCCTTCGCGCCATCGACCAAAAGATAAACCCTGCCGGTGAGCGGGGTTGACAGTGCCTGGGCACAGGCGACCGGCGCGACATGCCACCAGCCGCGGGTGTGCCAATGGCCCTGCTCAAGGTTGGCGAGCGCCACGAATATCGGGGCGGCGGTATCGTTGCAGACCTCATAGCCGTTGGGAGCGGCCTTGCTGAGTGCGGCGCTTTCCAGAGCATCAAATAGGGCTGCGATCGGGGCCCGGGCGGACAGGTGCATGCGGGCGCGAAAGCGGGCGAGCGCATTGGCGGGATGGCCACCATCGAGCCCCGCTGATGTGAGGAGGCGGGCAAGTCCTGCAGCCTGGGCCGCCGCTTTCGTGGCCAGGGCCGGTGTCTGGCCAAAGCTCTGGGTCCAGTTCTCCTGGCCATGTGCGGAGATCTGGGAAAATGGCAGCTTCTGACCGTCCGGGCAGCGGGTGTCGCCAATTGGTTCCACCGTGCGAAAATCACCTGTCCGGGCACACAGCCAGTGCGTCCCCCCCCAGGCTCTGCGCGGCCCGTCATAAGCCCGCGCACTATGGGCATAGACAAAAAAACTCGCCGGCTGCCTCAAGTCGCCGACAAAAACGCTCTTGCAGACCCCAGGTAGGAGGCGCGTCCAGCCTTTGGTGAGGACCGCTTCGGCCCGCGCCACACCGGTGGCGACCAGAAGAATGTAGCTCGTCTGATTGCAGAGTTTGAGGGCAGCGGCCGCGGGCGCCGGAAGAAGGGCGGCAACGCTGATCCACAATGCAGCCCTTAATGCCCTCAGAGGCCATCTCCGGCGCAAGCGTCCCTCTGCCTGGTCTTCGTCCGGGCCGCGCATGGCGGCGCTCGGAAGGGAGCTGTCGGCTTGAGGGCGGGGTCGGGTTTTCGTCATGGGTGCAGGTCATCTTCGAGCATTGGCATCGGCCTTTGCTGTCTAAACCATTCCGGTCGCACGGCAGAGGAATATTGGCAGCTCTGGCTGAAGCTGCTGCGGTGCGCGCTATGGTTGTGCGCTCAGGCCGTAATGAGTGTTCCGGCGCCGTGCTCGGTGAAGAGTTCCAGCAGCAGGGCGTGAGCGATACGGC
>JAKAVI010000269.1 GCA_021817355.1 Pseudomonadota bacterium
ATCACTCCGTCTGAGGTCAGGTGGCAGACGTGGCCAGATGCAAGTGTAAGTGCCAGCATTATCTCGTCACGTCAGGCCACAGATATAGCTCAGATTGTCAACGGGACGGTGGCACGAGCGCCCATCTTCGCGGGACAGCCTCTTACCACGACCAATATCGTTCACGCCGCATCTGTCGGATTCATGTCGGCGCAGCTGATGCAGGGCATGCGCGCGGTGTCAATCCATATCAGCGACTCTACCGGCGCGAGCGGATTCATCCTGCCGAATGACCGCGTCGATGTCCTTATGACGAGCAACGCAACCGGTACCGGCAGTCAAACGCGGACGATTCTGCAGGATGTTCGCGTCTTGGCCATTGGACAGACCTACAAGCAGCAACAGGGCGAAAAGATCATAACGGGAAAGACCGCGACACTGGAAGTGACTCCAGAGGGTGCGGACGCGCTCGCCAATGCTGCGGCCAGCGGCACGCTCACCCTGGCCCTTCGTCCACTCGTCAATGCACCGGTGGCCGAGCAGACTTACGCCGATGCTCCCATCTCTGTCATTCGTTACGGGATCCCGTCCAGCACTGGACAGAAGCAGGATTGAACCATGCGTATTCTCGCTGCTGGTCTTTTTGTAGGTCTTTTGGCAATGCCGGTCTTCGCGTTCACGGCGAAGGCATCTTCAGCTGGAGCGACACCGCAGGTCCTCAGGGCTGAGGCGGCGCAGGGCGGCGTGCATGAGCGTATCCAGCTTTCCTTGCACAAGGCTGAACTGGTGCACCTCGACGAAAACGCGCGTGACGTCCTGGTCTCCAACCCTGATATCGTTGACGCCATCGTGAAGGGCCCTCGGCGGATCATTCTGCTGGCGAAAAAAATCGGTCAGACCAATGCATTCTTTTTCGATGCCGCTGGGCATCAGCTGCTATCGATTGATATCCGGGTCGAACGCGATGTGACCGCGCTTTCCAAGATGCTGCATACGGATATGCCGGGCAGTGACATTCACGTTGCGGCACTCAATGACAACCTGGTGCTTACCGGGGATGTCGAAAATGCGGTGCAGGCGACCCGGGCGGCAGACCTGGCGGCACGTTTTGCAGGCGACCCCAAGAAGGTCGTAAACATGCTCAATATCGGTGGTGGCGAACAGGTCATGCTGCGCGTCCGGATCGCCGAAGTGCAGCGCGCCGTCGCCAAACAGTTGGGAATTGATCTGGCTGGCGCTGTTGTCGCCGGCGGTGTTCCGATAGGAGTATCGACATCTAATCCCTATGGCTTGGTGGGACAGGCACTGAGCGATCTCTCCGGCTTTCAGGCGGGACAGGTCTGCTCTGCGGCGAGTTCCGCGATCAACCCCCTGCAGGCGCTGCAGGGTGGAGGTGTCTGCCAGATCCGCAACAATGTTCAGGGCACGTTGAAGGCGCTGGAGACTGTAGGCCTCGTACACATGCTCGCGGAGCCTAATTTGACCGCAGTCTCCGGGCAAACCGCGCAGTTCCTGGCGGGCGGAGAATTCCCCGTACCGGCTGGTCGAGACCTCGAAGGTAACGTCACGGTCGTTTTCAAAAAGTACGGGGTGGGCCTGTCCTTTAATCCGGTCGTTCTAAGCCCGCATCGCATCTCACTGCAGATCTCAACTGAGGTGAGCGAGTTGACTAACACCGGTTCTTTCACCCTCACCGGGACTACACCAGGAAGCAATCTCACCATACCTGCGCTCTCTGTGCGGCGCGCCCAAACCACGGTTGAACTGCCGTCTGGAGGCAGCTTCGCAATCGCCGGCCTGCTTCAACATACCACCAAACAGCAGATTGACGCATTTCCCGGGCTGAAGGACATGCCCGTATTGGGCGCACTCTTCCGCAGCAGGGATTTTCAGAATAACGAAACCGAACTCGTTGTCATGGTCACCCCATACCTCGTCAATCCGGTAGCGCCCGACAAGATTGCGCTCCCCACAGATGGCTTCAAGCCGGCCAACGACGTCCAGACGCTCCTGTTTGGTAACCTCAATCAAGCCCATCAAAAGGTACCGCCCAAGCTTGCACGCAAGCCCGATCAACGCTTCATCGTCCAATAGGAGCAGGCACATGCACGTTCAACCTTCACGACTGCTCGTCGCATCTGCTGCGCTAGCTCTAACCCTTGTTGCCGCAGGATGCAGCTCGGACAGCGATCTGGCCAATCTTCAATATGACGCTGCCGCCAATCATCCCATCACGGTAGCCCCGCACAATGTAAGTCTGGCGGTGCCTTTTGCCACCCGCACAGGCGGTCTGACGCCACAAAGCGAAAGTCGCCTTCGGCAATTTGCTGCGCGCTATCTCAGCAGTGGCCATGGGGCACTTTCGATTGTGGCCCCCCAGAATGCAGAGGCCCGGCAGCAACTGGCTCTTTTTGGACACAAGCTCGCTCACTATGGAGTAAGCGTGAAGCGCATTCTGGCGGGAACCGATGGTGCAGTGGCGCCTGGACATGTCGAACTGCAGTTTATGACCTATGAAGCCAAGGCACCGCACTGCGGCGACTGGAACAATATCAGTCATACCGGTTCCAACCTGCCGATGGAGAATTTTGGCTGCGCAACCCAGCACAATCTGGCCGTCATGGTCGCTGACCCCAGAGATCTCGTTACCCCCCGCAGACTCGGTGCAAGCGATGCCACTGAGCGCACGCAGATGATGCAAAAATACGAAGCGGGCAAGCTCACGACATCTGCGCAACCCCCGCAGTCGGTAGCGCGGATTGGCGACTAGGTTGAGGAGAATGACATGGCTAAGCCGATGGACAGAGGCGATCGGGAATTTTCTGGCACGGCACCGCACGAACGTCCCGTACCGCGCATCACCATGCACGCATTCTGCGACTCTGGTGAGAACCAGTCCGCCCTACAGCTCGCGGCCGAGGATCGTCGCCTGGCAAAGGCAACCCTCAAAATAGAGCTTGGAGGCATAAGCGAAGCAGTTAATCACTATACGGGGCAGATTACCCCTAATCTGCTTATCGTTGAAACGGCCCTACACGGCGCCGAGGCACTTGCCGAGATCGATCGCGTGGCGGAAGTATGCGACCCGGCGACCAAGGTCATCGTCATCGGGCGGGCAAATGATGTCGAGCTGTACCGCGAGCTCATGCGCCGTGGGGTCAGTGAGTATCTTGTTGGACCAGTGAAGCCGCTGCATTTAATCGAGACTGTTTCTGGGCTGTATCTCGATCCGGATGGTGCGCCGATTGGGCGGGTCATCAGCTTTATCGCCGCCCGTGGTGGTGCCGGCGCATCGACAATATCCCACAATATCGCCTGGTATATCGCCGAACAGCTGGGCGTTAGTACAGTTCTGGTGGATCTGGACCTGCCATTTGGTACGGCGAGCCTCAATTTTGATGAAGACCCCGGACAAGGGGTTGCGGACGCGTTGGCCGCACCCGAAAGACTTGATGAGGTTCTCCTTGACCGGGTTCTGCAGAAGGTTGGAGAGCGACTTTCTCTGTTCAGCGCGCCGGCCATGCTCGAACGCGAATATGAGACTGCCCCAGAGGCTTTCACTGCGGTTATTGATGCAGTTCGTGCGGTTTCACCTTGCGTCGTTCTTGACCTGCCACACGTCTGGTCACCGTGGGTCCGCCAACTTCTGCTGCACTCTGACGACATTGTGATTGTCGCTACTCCGGACTTGCCTGCTCTAAGAAATGCGAGGGGCATGTGTGAGCTCCTGAGGCAGGGCCGCCGCAATGACTCGCCGCCCAAGCTCGTCCTAAACCAGGATGGAATTCCCAAGCGCCCGCAGATCCCGATCAAGGATTTTGGTCAAGCATTGGAGCTCAATCCTTCGCTTGTGCTTCCATTCGAGCCTGCTCTTTTCGGCTCTGCGTCGAATAACGGTCAGATGGTGTTTGAGAGCCAGCCGAATGCGGCAGTTAGCCTTGCCCTTGCGCAGCTTGCCGGAGCGTTGACGGGACGGGGTGGCATGGCGTCGACAAAAGCCGTCAATCCTCTGCTGTCGCTATTGATGGGGCGCAAACGGGCCTGATCCATGTTTGGCAAGCGTTCAGCCATCTCGGAACTGCCTGCCCGTCCTGCGGCGAGTGCACGGGCGCCATCCCCGGCTGCGTTACCCGAAGTCCCTCCGGTAGCGGTTTCACGCCTGGCGCCAAAAGCTGAAACTGCCCCCCCGCCGGCGAGTCCTGTGGTCAAATCGGCGCTCCCGGAGACGCGGTCGGGGGATTATTATGCGGTTAAGACAACCATATTTAATGCCCTCATCGACAGTATAGACTTGGCGCAGCTGGCGCAGCTGGATGCGGCATCAGCACGCGAAGAAATCCGCGACATTGTCAATGAGATCATTTCGATCAAGTCGGTGGTCATGTCGATCGCCGAACAGGAGCACCTGCTGCAGGACATCTGCAATGATGTTCTCGGCTATGGGCCACTCGAGCCATTGCTCGCACGCGATGATATTGCTGATATCATGGTCAACGGAGCGGATCGCGTCTTCATTGAAGTTGACGGTAAGGTTCAGCTGACTGATATCAGATTTCGTGACAATGCCCAGCTCATGAACATCTGCCAGAGGATAGTCAGCCAGGTGGGCCGTCGGGTCGACGAGAGTTCGCCGATCTGCGATGCCAGACTGCTGGATGGCTCGCGCGTGAACGTCATTGCGCCACCGTTGGCCCTGGACGGGCCGACGCTAACCATACGCAAGTTCAAGAAGGACAAACTGAAGCTCGAAGATCTTGTCCGCTTCGGATCGATCAGTCCGGCGGGAGCCAACGTCCTAAAAATTATTGGTCGCTCTAGATGCAATGTGCTGATCTCCGGCGGAACCGCAGTCGGGAAGACGACCATGCTGCGGGCGCTGGCCAGCGCGATCCCGCCGCAGGAGCGGCTGATCACCATCGAGGACTCTCTCGAGCTGTGCCTGGACTGGGACGCCGACGCCCACCCCG
>JAKAVI010000282.1 GCA_021817355.1 Pseudomonadota bacterium
AAACAGAACCTGCCCTTTTTTACGTGCTCCCCGTCAACAACATCTACGTCCTTGACCAGTCCCGAAACATCCGTGGTGACCATGAGCTTGGCTGCGCCCACATAGGCATCATCGGTGGAGACATACCGTCCCCCCATCAACCAGAAGCCGCCGGCCGTCACAGTAACCAGTGTGACACCACCGATCATCAGAATTCGTCGCAACAACGTGCGATCCGATTTCAAGCGAGCAATCATGCCGCCTGCTGGCTTCACATATTCAGGCGATGTGGACGAGTATGAACTTGCATTGCTAGAATCCATCGACGCCATCTTTTCTAGCCTTCAGCCGCCTGCAGCTTGCTGCCACTACTCACCTCCAAGTTCAGCTTCTCCTTTATGTTAACCAACATATCTGTAATCTGAGTCAGCCCCTCTTCGGTCAAACCTGCAGTCAACTCAGCGTTTAGCCCGCTTCTATATGCAGTGATTTCCTCGATGATCGGGGCGGCTGCAGGAAGCAGCTTGAGACGCCAAACACGGCGGTCTGCTGGATCTGAGCAACGAGCCACCAAGCCCCGTGCTTCGAGCCGATCGACCAGCCGACCTATGGTGATGGGTTCAACCTCGCAGATTGCAGCCAGCTCGTTCTGTGACATTCCCGGCTGCTTGGAAAGCCGAGCCAAAATGATCCACTGGGCGCGCGTCATGCCATGCATGCGCGCAGCACGATCTGTACGCGTGCGCAGTATCCGCGCGACATCGTGCAAGAGGATCATCAAATCACGGTCGAAGTTTTGCTGCATCGCACAATTTCTTAAGCGATGATAAGATAAGCTACGTTACTTATTCGGCAAGGGCGGGCGACAAGCTGGCGCATCCCCGCGAGAAACACTAACCCATTGTTTATTAATAAAAACTTTAATTCCTGACACTTTCGTCATTTATAAGCATGGCTGCAATGCAAATAATACATATCTTTTGGCCAACCGACACCAAAGAAAACGGGGTGACACGCTGCGTACCACCCCGCCTTATTGGCATATCGTTGTCGGCCCATTACGCCCCTTTTACCCTACCAAAGGAACTGCCCCCACAGACCGATTTCGTTATAGCTGCCGCGGCCATTGGAATTCGGGCCAACAATGCCGCCGATATTTCCGTTCGTGGTAGAAAGGAAACCGCCGGTAGCCTGATCGTGTTTGTACACCAGGGCAAAGTTGATCATCTTGTATGGCGAATACTGAATGCCAACATTGTAATAGTTATCCTTGACCGACGTGCCAGTTGTCTTTGGGTTCACGTAGTCGTAGCGACCAAATACGCTCCACTTGGGCATAAATTGATACGCGGCAAATGCCGAATAGCCGTCTGCTGAGTCGGTTGTTGTTGATCTCACGCTCTTCCAGTCGTTCGCCCTGAAATACTCCACGCCAATACGCATGCCATGGGCGATATATGCAGCCATTGCATCAAATCGCGTCGCTGTATGGTAAGTGGTCACACCTTGTGGAGCCCCGAGCTTGCCGTCATATCCGCCAACCGCAAGGTTGACGCCATGCCATTGCAGGCTCACGCGTCCTGCAAAGTCCATCCCCTGGCCACGCGTGGGATTTTTGTAGCCATTGCCGTTCACTGCAGCAATCTTATAGGACAACAGACCATGGGCGAATTCGCCCAGCACGAACGCGCCCCAGTCAACGGAATTGGCGAAGTGGGTGCGATCAGTCAGGGTATTCTCGACGTAGCGGTAGCCATAAATCCCTTCCATATAGGGAATCCATGGCATGTTGGCGGCACCGACGCGAACAACAAATGCCGGATTAAAATGCGCCTGCAAGAAAGCCGTCTTTATAAAAATCTGGGTCGCGCCAGCGTTCTTATCATAAAGAAAGTCAGTCGTGATGTTGGCGGAGAAAATGTCATTGAATTTGTGATTAATGCCAACATAGAAGCGTTTGATATCGTAGCCGGTTCCATTCTGGTTCGCACCAGAAACTGCACCCTTTTGCTTGACCCCAGCGCCGTCATAATAACTCTGGCTGATATTGGTAAGATCGTAAAACATTTTACCGCTGATGCTGGTGTTTTCCCACCATTGCGCGGCATTGGCTGGCACTGCGCTGCCAGCGGCAAGCGCAAACGCGCTGGCCCAAAGGATCGTCTTCCCCTTCATGATCGACTCCGTTCTGATTCTGAGTGACAGGGACGCGCGGGCCGGAGTAGCGCTTCTATGCGGCGCGAAATCCAGACTTGAGTCCCGTTTACGGAGCCATGCATGCCAACCAGCGTTGGCGCTTCGGTTACAACTTTGCAAAGCTTTAATGACGATGGCCGGGGAGGCCAATTTCGAGGGATGCCGTGGCAAAAAAAGCACGCTTTCGTGCACCGGCTTAAGGTCGATGCCGGCCTCGTCCTTAGGCCAGTGCGCCGTATCTTCCCTGATAGAACACCAGAGGGGCACCTGCTTGCCGGCGCGCAAAGCGTAGCACATGGCCAATCAGGATCGCATGATCTCCCGCGTCATGAATGCCGTGGGCCGCGCACTCGAAGACCGCGAGGGCGTCGGCGAGGGCCGGAGGGCCTAATTCCGTTGGCAACAGGGCAATATGGTCAAGAGTATGAGCTCCAGGGCGAGCCAGCTTTGAGGAAACCTCCTCATGGGCAGTACCAAGGATAGAGATCACGAACGCGTCGCTTGACGTGAAGGTCGGGTACCGTTCGGAACGCTTGTCCAGACACCACAGAACCAGTGGGGGATTAAGCGAGACTGAGGTGAATGAATTGACCGTCATGCCGATGGGATGCCCGCTTACACCATGGGTCGTAACCACGGCGACACCGGTTGGAAAACTTCCCAGCGCCTGACGAAACGCCTTGGTGTCAAACTCGCTCGCGCTCACATCGCCTCCGGTCATTGGCACACGCAACGAATGTTTAAGCCCTTGATGCGCATGATCTGGACAAAATTAGGGGAGGTTTCGGGTCGGGAAAAGCCCCGCGCACACTGGGTCCCCGATAATAGTGTATGGAATTGCTATGGCTTCCGAAAATACCATTATCATCAAACGCATAAAGAAGAGTGGCCATGGTGCGCACCATGGTGGAGCCTGGAAGGTGGCCTACGCCGATTTTGTAACGGCGATGATGGCATTCTTCCTGCTCATGTGGCTGATCAACACCACCACTCCGGAACAGAAGCGGGGCATCGCCGACTATTTTGCCGCCCAGAGCATTTCCCAGAGCACGAGTGGGGCCGGCGGCGTCCTCGGAGGGACCGTTCTTGGACCGGTCGGTGGCAAGGCCGGTGGCACCATGTCCGTGGTCCAAAATCAGAATCCAACCGTGCACAACACTGATCATGCCCAGGCTCGCTCTCACTTGCGGGGTGGAGCGACCCAGGCCCAAGGTAAAGAGCCCTCATCGCAAAATCATAGCGCCGAGCATCTTCAGCCAGCACTTCCCTCAGCGCAGGATGGAGCCTTTGCCAGCGCTGCTGAAGCCATTCATCAAGCAATGCAGACTATGCCCGACATTGCCAAACTCTCTCGCCAGGTCATTGTCGATCAGACACCAAAGGGGCTACGGATCCAGCTCGTCGACCAGGACGGGCAACCCATGTTTCGGGCTGGCTCCGCGACGCCGATGCCCTATACGGTCAAGCTGCTCGAGACGATCGCCAAGGTCATTGCTGCACTGCCCAATCGCGTTTCGATCAGCGGTCATACTGATGGACGCAATGCCGACGGTCCCAACGGTATGACCAATTGGGAATTATCGGCTGCCCGGGCCAATGCCGCCCGGGCAATTCTGAACGAAAATGGTATTCCCAACGACCAAATATATGAAGTCGCGGGCAAAGCGGGGTCTGAGCCCCTTTTACCGGAGGATCCGGACGCCCCGGCCAATAGACGTATATCAATTGTGGTCATGCGGGGAGCTCCACCGGCGCCGCCCAATATCCACCCCTAATTCTGTAGTTAACCCCCTGCCAAAATCGCAAAGCCTATGGCGCAAACCCGCCCGGTTTTGTCATACTCCTGCGTTGTAATAGCAGTGTTTGCGGACGGGATCCTTTGAACGAACAGCGCAGCAACCGCTTACCGCAGTTTTTTCTGACCCCAGGCGGGCCCTGCCCCTATTTGCCGGGCAGGGTCGAAAGAAAAGTGTTCGCGCGGCTTTCCGGCAACCTTGCGCAGCCGCTCAATGATGCACTCACCCATTCCGGCTTTCGTCGCAGTCAGATGATCGCCTATCGTCCTGCCTGTGATGGTTGCAACGCGTGCATCTCTGTACGCATTCATGTTGCGGAATTTGAGGTGTCGCGCGGTCAAAAGCGGATCCTCAAGCGCAACCAGGATCTGCTGCGCCAGGAAGTCTCCGCACAAGCCACGCGGGAACAATTTGCGCTGCTTCGCACCTATCTCGATGCCCGACACGCCGGTGGAGGCATGAGTGATATGGGCCTCTTTGATTATGTCGCAATGGTGGAAGAGACCCCGGTTCAGACCCACATCGTCGAGTACCGGCGTATGCGTACCGACGGGACCCCCGGCATGCTCATGGGCTGCGCGCTCAGCGATGTCCTAGCTGATGGACTGTCGATGGTTTACAGCTTTTACCATCCCGGAGAGACAGTGCGAAGCCTAGGAACGCAGATGATACTCGATCATATAGCTTCGGCCAGGGCTCGGGGACTTGCGTATGTCTATCTGGGTTACTGGGTTCGCGGCAGCGACAAGATGGACTATAAGGCGCGCTTTAAGCCACTTGAGGCACTTGGGCCAGAAGGCTGGGTGACACTTCAAATCTAGTCAGCCGGTCGATGGATGGATGGGGTATTTCAAATATAGAAAAGGATTTATTCTCCTCCGAATCGCTGTTTCCACTGCGTGATTTGCTCGTCGCTGATCTTAGTGAATAGAA
>JAKAVI010000464.1 GCA_021817355.1 Pseudomonadota bacterium
CGCAAGACCTTCGCGGGTGTAGGTACCAAAGCAGCGTGAGGTATAGAAGCCGCGGGAGTCGTTGACGACAATTGGTGTCTTTTTGATCTTCTGCACATAGTCGATGGCAACGGCCAGCGCGCGTGAGCTGGTCTTCTTGCCCAGAATGATCTCAACCAGCCCCATCCGGTCCACCGGCGAAAAGAAGTGAATCCCGATAACGCTTTGCGGTCTCTGGCTCGCTTCAGCAAGGCCGGTGATGGGCAGGGTCGAAGTATTGGTGCCATAGATCGCCGAAGCCGGAAGTACTGCTTCTGCCTTCTTGGTTACCTCCGCCTTGACGGCGCGATCCTCGAATACCGCTTCGATCACAAGATCAGCGTGAGCAAGTCCGGTATAATCGGCTGTAGCCTGAATGCGACCCAGCACTTCCGCCTTTTTTTCCGGTGTTGATTTGCCGCGCGAGATCGCCTTGTCGAGGATCCGGGCGCAGTTCTCCTTACCCGTATCTGCACGCTCCTGGGTAGAATCGATGAGGATGACCTCAATTCCGGCGAGGGCCGAGACATAGGCAATACCAGAGCCCATGACCCCTGCTCCAATCACGCCCACGGTCTTGACCTCGCTTTTGGGTTCACCCTGGGGTCGACGCGCGCCTTTTCCAAGTTCCTGCATCGACAGGAACAGGGAGCGGATCATGTTGCGGCTCTCCGGCTGCATCAAAAGCTTGGTGAAATACCGCGCCTCGATTCTCAGGCCGGCGTCGATCGGAACAATGAGCCCCTCGTAGACGCAGGACAGTATATAGCGTTGCGCCGGGTAGTTGCCGTAGCTTTCCTTTCGCAACATGGAGCTGCCCATCGTAAATGCCTGGCCGCCGCCCGGCGAATACGGACCACCGCCCGGAACCTTGAAATCCTTTTTGTCCCAGGGCTGTACTGCCTCCGGCTTGGTACGGAGAAAGGCTTTGGCCTCCGCGAGCAGCTGTGCGGCCGGCACGACCTTGTGCACGAGTTTCATTGCCAGGGCCTTCTGCGGGTCAATGCTCGAGCCCTGCAGCAGCATCGGCAGGGCCTGCATGGCGCCTATCAGGCGCGGCACCCGCTGCGTACCTCCGCCACCGGGCAGCAGACCGACCTTGGCTTCCGGCAGTCCAAGCGCGATGCGCGGGTCATCCGCAACAAAACGATAGTGGCAGGCCAACGCCACTTCCAGGCCGCCGCCAAGCGCCAGACCATTGATCGCAGCCAGAACCGGCTTGCCGCAGGTTTCGAGCTGGCGCAACGCCTTGTGGAAGACCATCACGCCGTCGAAGCGCCGCTTGGCCGCGTCGGCATCTGATGAAGTTGCCGCCCCGGCAGCAGCATTGTCCTGCATTTCATCAAGCGCAGCGCCGGCGCAAAAGCCATTGCGTTTGCCACTGGTGATGATGATTCCGGTGACCTGCGCATCCGTCGCTGCGGTCTGCGCGATCTGTGCAAGTTCGCCAATGGCAGAATTGGTCAGCACGTTCATGGTGCGCCCGGGCACATCCCACACCACCGTGAGAATGCCATCGCTGTCGCGCTCGATCTTGAAATTGGTGAAGCTCATGAGTTCAGCCTTCGTTGTGGTTTGCCGGCTGGACAGGTGTCCAGATTCTGGGCCTTCCCGCCGGCAGGATTCTTTGGACCCGCTATCAAATCCGTTCGATGATGGTTGCCGTCCCCATGCCGGCACCGACACAGAGTGTCACCAGGGCGGTGCTGAGATTGCGTCGCTCGAGTTCATCGAGAACGGTCCCGAGGATCATCGCACCGGTCGCGCCAAGAGGGTGGCCCATGGCAATGGCACCACCGTTCACATTGACCTTGTCGTGATCAATGTTGAGCACGCGCATAAAGCGCAGCACCACACTGGCAAAAGCCTCATTAAGCTCGAAAAGATCGATGTCGGAAGTTGTCATTCCTGCACGTTTCAGAACCTTTTCGGTCACAAGAGCAGGTCCGGTCAGCATGATGCAGGGTTCAGAGCCGATCGATCCAAAGGCCCGAATGCGCGCGCGCGGCTTGAGGCCATTTGCCTTTCCAGCTTCCTTACTACCCAGCAATACGGCCGCCGCGCCATCGACAATGCCGGATGAATTGCCCGCATGGTGAACGTGATTGAGAGTTTCAACCTGGGGATAGCGTTGCTGTGCCACCGCATCGAAACCGGCAAATGCGCCCAATTGTGCAAAGGACGGGCTGAGCGAAGCCAGCGACTGCATGGTGGCATCAGGACGCATGTGCTCATCGCGGTCCAGAATTGTCTGGCCAATGATATCTTTGACCGCGATGACAGAATTCTTGAAGTATCCCTTTTCCCATGCATTGGCTGCCCGCCGCTGGCTCTCTACGGCATAGGCATCGACATCGTCGCGCGAGAAGCCATCGAGTGTCGCAATCAGATCCGCGCCAATACCCTGGGGGGCGAAGTAGCTCTTGATCGCGATCGCAGGGTCCGTCGACCATGCCCCGCCACTGGCACCCATTCCGACACGGCTCATCGATTCAACGCCGCCGCCGATGGTCATGTCCGACTGGCCGCTCATGACCTGGGCCGCCGCCATGTTGGTCGCCTCAAGGCCGCTCGCGCAGAAGCGGTTGATCTGAACCCCTGCAACGCTATCCGAGTAATCTGCATTCAGCACCGCAATACGGGCAATGTCCGATCCCTGCTCACCAACCGGATCTACACAGCCAAGCACCACGTCATCGACCCATTGGGTGTCCAGCTGATTGCGGTCACGGATGGCCTGCAGCGCCTGTGTCGCCAACTCGAGCGCCGTCACTTCATGCAGCGCGCCGTCCTTCTTGCCCCGTCCACGTGGCGTGCGGACAGCATCATAAATGTAGCATTCCGTCATTGGTTTCTCCTGCTCGGAAAATTAGGTGATCGCGCGGTCCCGTCCCGGGCACGCGTGAAATCAGCGATAGGGGTAAGGATGCTAGTCAGCGGGAATCATCCCAAAGCCAATCGCACGTGGTGAAGGACGTGCGGTTTCTTGGTGTTCGGCCAGACGGTGATCGATGGCTTCCAGACCGAGCTTGAGCTCGGCGAGGCTTTCGTCGATGTCACGCCGCTGGCGTTCAAGGGCATCGATGCGCTGCACGAATTTGTCGCGTGAGTGCGCGAGTTGGGCCATGCCGCCATCGCCAGGCGTGTAGAGGTCGAGAATTTCCCGCATTTCCGCCAGCGAGAAGCCAACCCGGCGGCCCCGCAGGATGAGGGTCAGGCGGGCACGGTCCCGGCCCGAATAGATACGCGCTTGTCCCCGGCGGCTGGGCGACAGGAGCCCCTCCTGTTCGTAGAACCGCAAGGTACGCGCGGTCACGGAAAACTCCCGGGTGAGTTCACGGATAGTATAGGTACGGCTCATGAGCTTTCCCGCCCAGAGGTCTTTGCCCTGGCACGGCCCTTCTGTTCACTCCCTGAACAACCGTATTCCGTTGACGTGAACGTAAAGCAAGATAAAAAATGAAAGGGGCGCAAAACTTCGCGCCCCTTTCCGAAAATTGCGCGGATAATCCCGCTACTTGGCCTTAGCCAGGTTTTCGGCGGCAAAATCCCAGTTGAGCAGCTTGTCGATAACAGCGCTCACATAGTCCGGGCGCCGGTTCTGGTAATCGAGGTAGTAGGCGTGCTCCCAGACGTCGATGGTCAGGAGAGCTGCGGCGCCGCCGACCAGCGGGGTTTCGGCATTGCCCGTCTTCAGCACTTCGATCTTGCCGCCACGGGCTGCGATCCAAGCCCAACCAGAGCCGAACTGGGTCTTGGCCGCTTCGGCAAACTCAGCCTTGAGCTTTTCAAGCCCGCCAAAAGCCTCGATTGCCTCCTTGAGCTTGCCGCCGGGCTGGCTGCCGCCGGGCTTCAGGCTGTGCCAGTAGAAGGTGTGATTCCAGACCTGCGCGGCGTTGTTGAAAATGCCAGCATTCTTGCCATGGCTTTTGCGGATGACGTCCTCGAGCCCCATGCTCTCGAATTCAGTGCCCTGGACCAGTTTGTTGAGGTTGGTGACATAGGCCTGGTGATGTTTCCCATAATGAAAACCGAGCGTGTTCGACGAAATTACAGGCTCAAGTGCCTTTTGGTCATAGGGCAGCGGCGGCAACGTGAACGGGTCGGCCATAGCAAAACTTCTCCTAAAGTGCGTTTGTGCAAATTTGCGAGCTCAGGCTCACGGCAACGGTCCGGCAGGCACTAGTCGACCCGCCCAACCGGTAACCAATTAGAGCATGGCTGGTTCCGCTTCTGCTACCGCTTTTTGAGTGCGGCAAGGGCACAACCTTCAGCTTGACCGCACGCGAAGACCAGCACCACGAGCGCCAAGTTCAAAGCTTATCTAGTCCCAATATCCTGCCCTGTTCCGGATGCCCCGCGAAACACGTTGATGATACTGGACAATTTTCATTGTTAACCGCCGACCAGCGAGCCTCGGCTGCAGCTCGCCAGGGAGGCAAGCCTACCCGGACACGTTAACACGCACGACCTTTGCGGGAGTTCTGCGCTTTCGCCGCGATCCGGGGTCACCGGAGGTGGCCGCGCGGCTACGCTCTTCACTTTCCTTCGCCAGGCGCAGAGCACGTAATCGCTCGGTCTTATGCGCGATGGCCGCGCGTTCTTTTTCGATTTCAGCAAACACGGTCGCCGTCAGCACATCCAGAGGGCTAGACATAGGGTCCTTTCCATCTCGGCACAGTCGAGCCACATCCGCCAGACCGGTATCCGGGCGACCCGACTTTCAACACAGCGTTAACGCGCCGCACCACAGATGTGTTCCAGCCAGCCACATCATCCGCTGAGCAGAGCTTCCTTGCGAACCCAGTCAAGAGCGCGGTCAAGGCCGCGGCGGAGACGGGAAAAAAGCTCATCAATTTCTACTTCAACAATCACCAGGGG